>NZ_ANKP01000253.1:0-34616 GCF_000319775.1 Cupriavidus sp. HMR-1 | reverse complement strand
GGCCCGCCTGCACGCCGCCGCGCACCTGCGCAACGCCGCCGCCCGGCTTGGCCTGCCCATGCGCCAGCCCCGCTGACGATTTCGCCCGATGTCCGCTTAACTTCTACCGCTCAACCTCTACTTATCTCCGCCTTTTCCCGACCGCAGATCATGTCCGATACGAACTTCGCGCAACGCCTGACCGAAACCCTGGGCCCCGACGTGGTGACCACCGCGCCCGACGATGTGGCACCCTGGCTCTCCGACTGGCGTGGCCTGTACAAGGGCCAGGCGCAGGCGGTAATCCGTCCGCGCACAACCGAACAGGTGGCGCAGGCGCTGGCGCTGTGCCAGCAGGCTGGTGTGCCCGTGGTGCCGCGCGGTGGCAATACCGGCCTGTGTGGCGGCGCCGCTCCGGACGGCAACCAGACCAACGTCGTGCTCAGCCTCGATCGCATGGACAAGATCCGCTCGATCGACACGATCGCCAACACAATGGTGGTCGAGGCCGGCTGCATTCTCGGCAACCTGCGCCGTGCCGCCGAGGAAGCCGACCGCCTGTTCCCGCTGTCGCTGGCCGCCGAAGACTCCTGCCAGATCGGTGGCAACCTGGCCACCAACGCTGGCGGCGTCAACGTGGTGCGCTATGGCATGACGCGCGAACTGGTGCTCGGCGTGGAGGCTGTGCTGCCAAACGGCGAGATCTTTCACGGCCTGCGCACGCTGCGCAAGGACAACACCGGATACGACCTCAAGCAGTTGCTGATCGGCTCGGAAGGCACGCTCGGCATCATCACCGCCGCCGCGCTGCGCCTGCTGCCGCGCGCCGATTCCCGCGCCGTGGTGCTGGCTGCCGTGGAATCGCCCAAGCAAGCCCTGGAACTGTTCTCGCTGCTGTTCGCGCGCTGCGGCGCACGGCTGCAGGCCTATGAGTTCTTTACCGGCGCCTGCCTGGATCTGGTGCTGACCCATGTCGAGGGCATTCATGCCCCGTTTGCAGAACGCTATCCGGCCTACGTGCTGGTCGAGATCGCGGACACCGCGTCCGAGGACGTGCTTAACGCCCTGCTCGAATCGGTCATAGGCGATGCGCTCGAACAGGGCCTGTGCCTGGATGCCGCCGTCTCGGCCTCACTGGCGCAGTTGCAGAGCCTGTGGCGTCTGCGCGAGGAAATCTCCGAGGCCCAGCGTGCCGACGGGCTGCACCTGAAGCACGACGTGTCCCTGCCGATCGAAGCCATTCCGGACTTCATGGCATCGATGGAAACCCGTCTGGCCGCGCGTCACCCGGGCGTCCGGCCCTTTATCTTCGGCCACTTCGGCGATGGCAACCTGCACTACAACCTGTCACGTCCGCTTGGTGCCGATCCGAAATGGGCGCTCAATGAGGGCAAGGCCGTCAGCGAGGACGTGCTGGAAGAAGTGGCCCGCTACGATGGCAGCATCAGCGCCGAGCATGGCATCGGCCAGCTCAAGCGCGAGTCGTTCCTGGCGCTCAAGGACCCGCTCGAACTGCGCCTGATGCGTGCCATCAAGCAGGTGTTCGATCCGAGCGGGATCATGAATCCGGGCAAGCTGCTCTAAATTCGGGCCGGCTACCGGCCATTTTGCAACCCTTGTAACGGGCCGCCTGCCGGCCACTGCCACTCGCTATACTGGGGGCCTTTCTCGGCATTCGTCCGTTTTCGCGACGCATCTTAAATTGGCTGATCCAGACCTGAGCAAGCTGAAAATCGATCGTAGCGCCATGGCGCCCGCCCAGCGCCGCCGCCGTCCCTGGCTGCGCTACGCGATCATTGCAGTGGTGATCCTCGTGCTGGCCGGTATCGGCCTGAAGCTGGCTGGGCCACAGACCGTGGAAACGGCGACGGTCACTTCGGCATATCCGTCGCAAAACTTCACGCTGCTCAACGCTACCGGCTACGTGGTGCCGCAGCGCAAGGCGGCGGTGGCGTCGAAGGCGCAGGGCCGGCTGGAGTGGCTTGGCGTGCTGGAAGGCTCCCGCGTCAAGAAGGACGAGATCATCGCGCGAATCGAAAGCCGCGACGTCGAGGCGTCGGCCGCGCAGGCGCGCGCCCAGGTCCAGGTAGCCGAAGCCAACCTGGCATTGCAGCAGGCCGAACTGCGTGACGCCGATATCAATCTGCGCCGCTCGAAGGAACTGCTTGCCCCGGCTGCGATTTCCCAACAGCAATACGATTCCGATCTGGCGCGCTACAACAAGGCGCGCGCGTCGATCAGCAATTCGGAGGCGTCGATCGCCTCGGCCAAGGCCAATGCCCGCGCCGCCGAAGTGGCGGTGGAGCAGACCGTGGTCCGCGCGCCGTTCGACGGCGTGGTGCTGATCAAGCACGCCAACGTCGGCGACAACATTACCCCGTTCTCGGCGGCCGCCGACACCAAGGGGGCGATCGTGACCATCGCCGACATGTCCACGCTCGAAGTGGAAGCGGACGTAGCGGAATCCAATATCGCGAAGATCACGGTCGAGCAGCCCTGCGAGGTTCTGCTCGACGCCCTGCCGAACCTGCGCCAGGAGGGCCGCGTGTCACGCATTGTCCCGACCGTTGATCGGTCAAAGGCGACCGTACTGGTCAAGATCCGCTTCGTCGATCGCGACCCGCGCGTGCTGCCGGACATGAGCGCCAAGATCGCCTTCCTCTCCAAGCCGGTGGCCCCCGCCGAAAACAAGCCTCTGACGGCCATCCAGCCATCGGCCGTGGTCGAGCGCGACGGCAAGCCCGTGGTGTTCCTGGTGCAGGACGGCAGGGCAAAACAGGTGCCCGTGACGCGCGGCGGCAAGATCGGCGAACTGCTGGCCGTTCAGGGCGTGAAGCCGGGCGATGTGGTGGTGCTGGCGCCGTCCGAGAAACTGGGCGACGGCAGCAAGGTCTCCGTGGCGAAGAAGTGACCGGAAGGAAGTGACCGTCATCATGTCCGCCGCTCCCCTCGTTTCGATCCGCCATCTGGCCAAGTCTTATCAGCGCGGCGCCCAGACCGTGCCGGTGCTGTCCGATATCTCGCTCGATATCGCCGAGGGCGACTTTATCGCGCTGATGGGACCGTCCGGATCCGGCAAGAGCACGCTGCTGAACCTGATCGCCGGCATCGACCGGCCCGACAGCGGCGAGCTGATCGTGGGCGGCGTCGATATCTCCGACCTGCCCGAATCCGCGCTGGCCGACTGGCGGGCGGCCCATGTCGGCTTCATCTTCCAGTTCTATAACCTGATGCCGGTGCTGACAGCGTTCGAGAACGTGGAACTGCCGCTGATGCTGACCCGGCTGTCACGCGCCGAACGGCGCGAGCGTGTGGAACTGGTGCTCCGCATGGTCAATCTGGCCGACCGGATGGATCACTACCCGTCCGAGCTTTCCGGCGGCCAGCAGCAACGCGTGGCGATCGCGCGGGCGCTGATCACCGACCCGACGCTGATCGTCGCGGACGAACCCACCGGCGACCTCGACCGCACCTCGGCCACCGAGATCCTGACGATGCTCCAGCGGCTCAATGCCGACGTCGGCAAGACCATCATCATGGTCACGCACGATGCCCATGCCGCCGAAGCGGCGAAATCGCTCGTCCATCTGGAAAAAGGCGAGCTGACCAACAACGCCGCCGCCACGGCGGCGCGCTGATCATGTACCTGGCCAAGCTGATCGCCCGCAATGCCATGCGCCACAAGCTGCGCACGGCGCTGACCGTGCTCGGCCTGGTGATCGCCGTACTGGCGTACGGACTGCTGCAAACCGTGGTCGATGCGTGGTACGCGGGCGCTTCGGCCGCATCGAATGCCCGGCTGGTGACGCGTAACGCGATCTCGCTGACCTTCACCCTGCCGCTGAGCTACGAGAACCGCATCAAGGGCGTGGACGGCGTGACCATGGTGGCGCGGTCCAACTGGTTTGGCGGGGTCTATCGCGACCCGAAGAACTTCTTCGCGCAGTTCGCCGTTTCCGACAACTACCTCGATCTTTACCCGGAATTCATCGTGCCGCCTACCCAACGAGCCGATTACGAGCGCGACCGCCGGGGCGCGCTGATCGGCCGGCAGCTGGCCGACCAGTACGGCTTCAAGATCGGCGACGTCATTCCGATCAAGGGCACGATCTACCCCGGCACCTGGGACTTCGTCGTGCGCGGCATCATGGAAGGCCGCGACGAAAGCACAATCACGCGCCAGATGGTGTTCCACTGGGACTACCTGAACGAGACCGTACGCAAGAAGACCGCCCGCCAGGCTGACCAGGTCGGTGTTTACGTGATTGGCGTCGACAATCCGGACAACGCGGCGGCCATCTCGCGCGCCGTGGACAACGTATTCAAGAACTCCCTGGCGGAGACGCTGACCGAAACCGAACAGGCCTTCCAGCTTGGCTTTGTGGCGATGTCGAACCAGATCATCGCCGCGATCCGGGTGGTGTCCTACGTTGTGATCGTGATCGTGATGGCGGTGATGGCCAATGCCATGGCGATGAGCGCGCGCGAACGGATCACCGAATACGCCACACTGAAGGCGCTCGGCTTCGGGCCGGGCTTTCTGTCGATGCTGGTATTTGGCGAGTCGCTGATCATCAGCGCTTTTGGCGGCGGGCTGGGGATGCTGCTGACGCCACCAGCGGCGCGATTCTTCAAGCAGGCCGTGGGCGGCGTATTTCCGGTCTTCACCGTGTCACACGACACCATGGCCATGCAGGCCGCGTGCGCACTGGTGGTCGGCCTAGCGGCCGCCATCGTCCCCGCGGTGCAGGCGGCGCGCGTGCGCATCGTCGAGGGCCTGCGGGCCATCGGGTAATACGGATGGTCATCCCGCTCCACTACATCGCACGCAACGTCTGGGCCCGGCGCCTGACCACCACGCTGACCGCAGGCGGGCTGGCGCTGGTCGTGTTCGTATTCGCGACCATGCTGATGCTCGACGCCGGCCTCAAGCGGACGCTGGTGACGACTGGCGAACGTGACAACGTCGTGCTGATCCGCAAGGGCGCCGAAACCGAGATCCAGAGCGCGATATCGCGCGATCAGGCGGCGGCCATGGAGATGCATTCGGCCGTGGCGTTGACCCCGGAAGGCAGGCCGATGTCGTCACGCGAGGCCGTGGTGCTGATCTCGCTGACCAAGACCGGCTACACCACGCCTTCCAATGTGGTGATTCGCGGCATTACCCCGCTGGGGGTGGAGATGCGGCCGCAGGTCAGGCTGACCCGGGGACGCATGTTCAAGCCGGGTTCGTCGGAAATCATTGTCGGAAGCAGCATCGCCAAGGGGTATGACAACGTCAGCATCGGCGACCATCTGCGATTTGCCCAGCGGGACTGGACCGTGGTTGGCCACTTCGACGCCGGCGGCAGCGGGTTCGATTCGGAGATCTGGGGCGACGTGGACCAGCTGATGCAGTCGTTCCGGCGCACGAGCTATTCATCTATGGCGGTCCGGTTAGCCGACTCGGACGCGTTCGACCGTTTTCGCGCCGATATCGACGTCGACCCGCGTCTGGCCAATGAAGCCAAGCGCGAGCAGCAGTTCTACAGCGATCAGTCGAAGGCGCTGTCGGCGTTCATCAACATCCTGGGGATGACGCTGACCACGATCTTCTCGGTCGCCGCGATGATCGGCGCGATGATCACGATGTATGCGTCGGTGGCCAACCGCGTCGGCGAGATCGGCACCCTGCGCGCGTTGGGCTTCCAGCGCATCAACGTGCTCGCGGCCTTTCTGATCGAGGCCGTGCTGCTCGGTCTGGTTGGTGGGGTCGCCGGTCTGCTCTGCGCCTCGCTGATGCAATTCGCGTCGTTCTCGACCACGAACTTCCAGACCTTCGCCGATCTGTCGTTCCGCTTCGTGCTGACACCCGGGATCGTGATCAAGACACTGCTGTTCTCGATGACGATGGGCCTGATCGGCGGCTTCCTGCCGGCGCTCAGGGCGTCGCGGCTGAATATCGTGGATGCGCTGCGGGCCCGTTGAGCCGACCCGCTGTCTTGTCCGCCGGCCTTCGCCTCCTTAGCCCATCACCTCCTCGCAAACCTCCAGCCACGCCCGCGCGGCATGCGACAGGTAGCGCCCCGGAGACCAGATATGGGCCAGCGCCCAGTCCACGGTCGGCTCGGTCAGTCGGGCGACGGCAAGCTTGTCACGAGACTCCAGGCGTGAGAGCAACGGTTCGGGCAGAAAGGTCGTGCCGAGCCCCGCCGCAGCCATGGATGCCAGGAAGTCCCAGTGCCCGCTCTGCGCCACCACATGGGGCTCAAAGCGAGCATCGGCGAATGCCTGCCGCAGCATCCGGGTCAGCGAGAACTCGTCGGTCAGCATGACCAGCGGTTCGTCGCGCAGCGCCGCCAACGTGACCGTCCGGCCACTTGCCCAGGCCGCGCGATGCGGGCCCACCGCCCAGATCGGGTACTTGGCGAACTGGCGCGTCTCCAGATTGAGCCCGCTGTCTCCAGGCAGCACCGTGGCCCCGACTTCGAGTTCGCCATGCGCCACCTGCTGCTCCACGATCTGCCCGCCATGCTCGGAGAGATTCAGTTGCAGATTGGGATACCGTCGTCGGAACGCGCTGACGGCCGGGGAGAAGAACAGATTGACCATTGGCGGCACGCCAACCGTCAATTGACCGCGCCCAAGTGACGAAAGGTCCGCCACCTCGAGCGTCAGCCGGTGCACCACGCCGAGCGCTTCCTGGCCACGGTCATAGACCACTTTGCCGACGTCGGTCAGCCGCACAGTCTTGCCCTCGCGGATCAACAGTGGCTGCCCCACCTCGTCCTCGAGCTGCTTGACCATCTTGCTGATGGTCGATTGCGTGACGAAGAGCGAAGATGCGGCCTGCGTGAAGCTTCTCAGGCGCGCGGTCTCCACGAAGTAACGCAGCGCACGAATGTCGATCGGCATGATCCGTTCCTATGAAAATTCCGACTACAGACCGGAATTTTAAATCATGTTTGGAATGTTCGCAGGGCCGTTACACTTCCGCTCCTACGCCCCCACCGAGGTCCGGTCGCACCGGCCCCACACAAATCATGGCTAGCTGGCCGAATGCCCGACAGTGGCTGTTTTCGCTGAAGGCATTCGCTGCCGCGATGCTGGCGCTCTACATCGCACTGTATTTCGGCCTGCCGCGCCCCTACTGGGCCATGGCCACGGTCTATTTTGTCTCCCATCCGCTGACGGGCGCCACGCGCTCGAAGGCCGCCTATCGCGTGGCCGGTACCGTGCTGGGCGCCACTGCGGCAGTGGCGACGGTGCCGCAACTGGTCAATATGCCGATCGTGCTGATGGGCGCGATCTCCCTCTGGATCATGGTGCTGGTCTACCTGTCGCTGCTGCAACGGTCACCGCGCAGCTACGTGTTCCTGCTGGCCGCCTACACGCTGCCGATCGTCGCGCTGCCGGCGGTGATGCACCCGGGCGACATCTTCGACATCGCGGTGGCCCGGATCGAGGAGATCGTGATCGGGATCGTCTGCGCGGGGCTGGTCGGGTCGATCGTCTTTCCCGCGAAAGTGGCGCCAGCGCTGCGAGACCGCATCCGCATCTGGCTGCACGACGCGGCCGCATGGGCCAACGATATCGTCAATGCCAGCCCCCGTGCCGATGCCAGCCGTCACCGCCTGGCCGCCGATATGCTGGCGCTCGACCAACTGATCGCGCAGCTTTCGTTCGATACCGACAGCCAGCAGACGCTGCACCATGCCCGCGCACTGCGTGCGCGCATGTCGGGGTTGATGCCGATCCTGTCGGCCCTGGAGAGCGTGCTGCATGCGCTGCGCACGGCGCCCGAAGGCAGCGAGCGCGAAGCCCTGACCCGTACCGCCACCCATCTGCAGGCGCAGTTCAACCGGCTGATGCGGACCTGCGAGAGGCTGCAACACGGCATCAGCGACCACCCGCCCGACCTGCCTCCCGAGGAACCGGCAGGCGCCGAGCAGGCCGCGGACGAGGCGGCCGCGTATCACGACCACGCCATGTTGCTGTTCGGCGCGGTGTCGGCCGGACTGGCGGTGTTCTGCGTCGGGCTGCTCTGGATCTTTTCAGGCTGGGAGGATGGCGGCGGCCCGGTGGCCGTGGCATCGATCGCAAGCTGCTTTTTCGCGACCATCGACGAGCCCCGTCCGGTGGCGCGCATGTTCCTGCGCTGGAGCGCCGCGTGCCTGCTGATTGCATCGTTCTACCTGTTCATGGTGATTCCGCACGCGCAGACGTTCGAGACACTGGTGGGGATGCTGTCCGTGCCCTACCTTGGCATTGGCATGTTGATTCAGCGGCCAGGGTTCAATCTGATCGCGATGCTGCTATCGGTGAATACGGCCTCGTTCGCCAACGTGCAGAGCATCTACGACACCAATTTCCTTGGCATCTTCAATACAAGCCTGGCCAATGCGGCGGCCATGCTGTTTGCGCCGGTCTGGGCGATGCTGGCGCGGCCCTTCGGCGCCCATGTGGCCGCGCACCGGCTGCTGCGCGCGAGCTGGCAGGACCTGGCGCACGCCGCCACGTGGCGCGCTGCGGACATCCATACGCAGCTTGGCGCCCGGATGCTCGACCGGCTGGGCCAGTTGATGCCACGCCTGGGCGCCAGCCGGGGGCGGCTGGCATCCGATGGGTTTACGGAGTTGCAGATCGGCTACTGCACGCTGGCGCTGCAGCGCGCGCTGCCGTCATTGCCGCCAGCGGCGCGCAAACCCATCAGACGGGTGTTGAGCATCGTGGCACGCCACTTCCGGGCGCGCGCTCGCGCCGGGCATGTGGTACCCGTGCCGATGCCACTGCGGCAGTGGCTCGATACGTCGATCGGACAAGTCATGGCGGCGCGTGGCGATAACCAGCAGATGGCGGCTGTACTGAGCGCGCTCGTGGTGCTTCGCCTCACGATGCATACGTATGAAAAAAACGACTGATTCAGAGATTTTTAAATCATCACCGGAATACTTCTGACTCACTACACTTCATCCCGTGCCGCACCTCCCCCCAAGTACGGCACCGCTCACAAGGCGTACCGGACGGCGCGTCTCGACAACACCCCCATCCATCCTGCCCGACGCGTCGTCCACCTTCAGTTGAAGTTCACCAGCACAAGAAAATGTTGAAAGCCCTGATTGCCACGACCATCACAACGACTCTTCTCGGCGCCAGCGCGCTGGCCGTGGCACAACCCCCGCAAGGCCTGCAAGACCGAGGCGTACCCGCCGACCGTTATGGCTATGAAATGCACATCGGCAAGCGTGACCCGTACACCGATGGCGCCCACGGCATCCGTCAGCGCGACCCGTACACCGACGGCGCGCACGGCATCCGTGAACGCGACCCCTATACCGATGGCGCCCATGGCTCGGCCGGCATGAATCTGGCCGGACTGGACCGCACCGGCGTATCCGCCCCGCCGGCGCACAGCGCCTGAAGTTGAAGCAGCAAGAAGTAGAAGCAGAGCAGTAGAAGAAGCAGAAGCACGCAGTAGCAGTAGCAGTACGTAGTAGCAGTACGTAGTTCTTGTGGTCAGTCTTTTCCGGCGTCGCGCCTCCTCGTTCGACGCCGGAACCTCTCCTCTCGAAGCCTCAGCGCTTCGTCATCGCCTTCAGCCATTCCCCGATCGCATCAAGCAGCAGTCCCGAGCCATGCTCGCGCGACCCAGCATCGTCATAGCCGTCGAGAAACGCGCCCTGCTCGGTCATGACGAGCCGGGTACCCTGCCCCGCCCGCTTCAGTTCGAAGGTGGCCAGCGAGACCGAGATCTTGCGTTCACCCATGTGCATCTCGTAGCTGTAGACCAGCCGCTCGTTGGGGATCACGTCGAAGTACACCGCGTCGAACGTGGAAACCAGGCCATTGTCCCAGCGTCCCTGCAGATGCTCGCGGCCTCCGGGGCGCACGTCCATCGTCCGCCTGACCTCGGTATAGCCCGGGCCACCGTTGAACCACTGGGCCTTGGCGACGGGATCACTCAGCGCGCGGAATACCAGCTCGGGACTTGCGTCGTAGGTGCGCTCGATCGTGAAAACGCCATGCGCCACCGACCGTGCCGGCGTGGCGGCCGTGATCTGCGCCACTTCCTTTTCCAGCCGGTCCAGCGTCTGCGCCCAGCCTTCCTCCGCGCCGCGTGTGAAATTGCCGGCTGACGGGTCCAGCGCCGTGTAGCGCTGGGTCACCGACATCTCCGTGCCTCCGCACACGGTCTCGAACGTGACCGAGGTATTGGCGTTGAACAGCGGCACGCCCGCTTCGGTTACCACGGTCATGTCCAGCACCAGACGCGAATGGGGAATGATCTCGACGTAGTGGCCGCGAATCCAGTGCGAATAATTGCCATCGAGCGAGCGCATCCAGAGATCGAACTTGCCGCCCGGCCGGAATTCGACTTCACACTCGGGAATCGTGAAGCCCTGCGGACAGAACCAGTGCTTCAGGTGTTCGGCGGCGCTCCACGCCTGGAAGACGAGGTCGCGCGGCGCGTTGAACGCCCGCGAGACGGTCAGCGATTCGCGATCCGCCACGGCAGATGCCTGGGTCTTCGCAGTCGCCTTGGATGTTTCAGTTGCCGTTGCCATCGGATGCTGCCTCCTTTTTCATGGTTTCGAGGTACTCGCCCAACCGGTCGAAATGCCCTTCCCATTCAGCGCGACGCGCGTTGATCCACTGCTCTGCCTCACTGAGCGCTTTCGGCGCCATGGTGCAGGTGCGTACCCGCCCGACCTTCGCAGTCCGGACCAGACCGGCCTGCTCCAGCACGGACAGGTGCTGCATCACCGCCGGCAGCGACATCGCCAGGGGCCGTGCCAGTTCCGTCACCGAAAGCGGTCCACGCGCAAGCTGCGCGAGCATGGTCCGCCGCGTGGTATCGGCCAGGGCCTGGAATGTGGCGTCCAGGGCGACTTGGGAATCGGGATAGTTAAGCATGGGCTTTAGTATAGTGAGCCGCGATAGTTAAGCAAGGACTTTAGTGATTGCGCGGCAAAAAAGGCGGGACGCCGTATCCCGCCTTGATGACTGACCAACTGAACACGTCCGGCCCCATTTATCCGGGCCGTTTGTCCGGCCCATTTGTCCGGCCCAGTTGATTACCGTCTTGCCCTGGCCTTAGCGCTTCCGCCACACGCTCAGCGGATCTTCGAACGCCGGCGCATCGGCGGCATCGGACCTGTCCGCCAGGGGTTTTGCCGCCAGCAGCATCGTCATGGCCTTCGCATGGAGTTTGTCCAGGCAGTGCGAGAACATCTCTGCTTCATCCTCGTTCAGGCAGCCCGCCAATTCCCGATTGAAATCGCGCGCCCGCGCGAAGGCCGCCGCGTACACCGACTCACCCGCTTCGGTCAGCGTGAAGGCTGCCGCGCGCCGGTCGCCCTCGCGCGAATCCCGGCGCACCAATCCCTTGTCAATCAGGCCATGCACCGCGCGGCTGGCCAGCACCTTGTCGAGCCCCGCGCTGGCTGCCAGTTCGGTCAGCCGGGTGCCAGGCTGTTCACCGAGGAATGCCAGCATCCGCCACTCGCGCCGACTGACGCCCGCCCCGGCCCGCAGATGCAAGCCGCTCGCGGCCATCGCCACGCGGCTCAGGTGATAGAGACGGTAATTGATGAAGTCGACCAGCCGGCCCGGCGCCTGCAAGGTGCCCGAAGTTTCCTGCGCCATGAATTGTCGAGAGTTCCGAGATAGTTGATTTTGTTAACTAATACCCTCGATGCTAGCTTTCGGGGCATACCGAGAACAATCACCACTTCCCCTGAGGAGACACAAGTGAGCCTGTCCCAGCCCCTGCATCTGCCGGCCCTGCTGCGCCGCCTGTGCGCGACGATCGGCGCCGCCACCGTCGTGACTGCCGTGACTGCCGTTTGCACCCTGACCGTGCCCGCCGCCCAGGCCCAAACCGACAAACCGATCCGCATCCTGGTGGGATACCCGGCGGGCGGTACGGCCGATCTGGCGGCACGGCTGGTCGGCGACAAGCTGCGCGAGGAGCTAAAGCAGACCGTGGTCATCGAGAACAAGCCCGGCGCGGGTGGCCGGCTGGTCATGGACTATGCGAAATCGCAGGCCGGCGACGGCAACACCATCGTACTGGCCAACTCGGCGGTGATGACCATCGCGCCGCTCGTCTACCGCAAGCTCAACTACGACATCGCGCGCGATTTCACGCCGGTGGCGCAGGTGGCCAATTTCCAGCTTGCGCTGGCAACCGGACCGGGCACGCCGGCCAAGTCCCTCAAGGACTATGTGGCCTGGCTCAAGACCAGTTCGGCCGATTCGACCCATGCGGCCTACGCTTCGCCCGCGCTTGGCAGCATTCCGCACTTCTTCGGGCTGATGATCGGCAAGCAGGTCGGCGTGTCGATGCTGCACGTGCCGTTCAACGGTTCCGCGCCGCTGATGACCGCGTTGATCGGCGGTCAGGTGCCGGCATCGGTGGATACGCTGGCCGATCTGACCGAAATGCATCGCGCCGGCAAGATCCACGTACTGGCGACCTCGGGCACGCGCCGTTCGGCCGCCCTGCCTGACGTGCCGACGTTTACCGAGCTCGGCTACAAGGACATCGAAGGCGTGGGCCGCTACGGCTTCATCGCTCCGGCGGGCACCTCGCGCGCCACGATCGACCGGCTCAACGCCGCCGTCGCGCACGCCATTGCGTCGCCCGACCTGCAGCAGAAATTCCTCAAGCTCGGGCTCGAACCGCAGAGCGGTAGCGTCGACGCCTTCGCTGCCGTGCTGGCCGGCGACGCCAGTCGCTGGGGTCCGGTGGTCAAGGCATCGGGCTACGTCGGCGACTGAAGACGACCGGCGACGGCGAACCCAATCCGTATCAGAGCAACAAACATGTCAGTCCGTAACGTCCTGTTCATCATGTGCGACCAGCTACGCCGCGACCACCTCGGCTGCTACGGTCATCCCACGCTGCGCACACGCAATATCGACGCACTGGCCGCGCGCGGCGTGCGTTTCGACAACGCCTTTGTCACGTCTGGTGTCTGCGGCCCCAGCCGCATGAGCTTCTATACCGGGCGCTACGTCAGCAGCCACGGGGCCACCTGGAACCGCGTGCCGCTCTCGATCGGCGAAATCACACTGGGCGAGTACCTGAAGGATGGCGGCCTGGCGCTGGCCCTGGCGGGAAAGACCCACGTGATGCCAGACAGCGCCAACATGAAGCGCCTGCATCTGGACGGCGGCGCGGAGCTGGAGACGCTGCTGCGCAGCGGGCACTTCGTCGAAGTGGACCGGCACGACGGCCACCACGCGGAACCACGCAGCCCCTACGCGGACTGGCTGCGCGCGCAAGGCTACGACAGCGCCGATCCGTGGACCGACTACGTCATCAGCGCCCAGAAGCCGGATGGCGAGGTGGTATCGGGCTGGCACATGCGCAACGCCGGGTTGCCCGCCCGCGTGGCCGAGCCCCACTCCGAAACGGCCTATACCGTCGATCGCGCGATGGACTACATCGGCGCGCGGGGCGATGACCCCTGGGTGCTGCACCTGTCGCTGGTCAAGCCGCATTGGCCGTACATCGCCCCGGCCCCTTACCACGCCGCCTACTCGCTCGACGACTGCCTCCCGCTCAACCGGGACGATGTCGAACTCGAGCATCCTCATCCGGTGCTCGACGCGTACCGGACCCAGGAGGAATGCGCCAACTTCATGCGCAAGGAGGTGTCGGATACGGTTCGGCCGGCCTACCAGGGCCTGATCCAGCAGATCGACGACCGCCTTGGCCAACTCTGGGAACTGCTCGAACGCACTGGCCGCTGGCAGGACACGCTGATCGTCTTCACCGCCGATCATGGGGATTTCCTCGGCGATCACTGGTTGGGAGAGAAGGAGCAGTTCTACGACACCGTGCAGAACGTCCCGCTGATCGTCTACGACCCGTCAGCCCAGGCCGATGCCACCCGGGGCACGGCCGACGCTCGCATGGTGTCCGCCGTGGACGTGGTGCCGACCGTGCTCGACGGCCTTGGCATGCCGGCCTTCGATCATCGCGTGGAAGGCCGATCGCTGCTGGACCTCACGCGCGCCCGCACCGATGTCTGGCGTGGCTTCGTGGTTTCCGAACTCGACTACGGCTATCGCGGCGCGCGCGTGGCGCTGGGCCGGCATCCCGGCGAGTGCCGCGGCTGGATGGTGCGCGATACGCGCTGGAAGTACGTCCACTGGCAGGGATTCCGCCCCCAATTGTTCGATCTGCTGAACGATCCGAACGAAATTCACGACCTCGGCGAGGACCCCGGGCACGAATCGGTCCGGGCGCAGATGCGCGGCAACCTGCTCGACTGGTTTTGCACGCTGAAGCCCCGCGTGACCGTCACCAACGAGGAAGTGGCGGCCAAGACCAACGTCTACAAACAGGCTGGCGTGTTCTTCGGCGTATGGTGAATCGGCCACACGGCGCAGGTCAGGAAATGACCCCGCGCCGTGCATCGGCTTGTAAATCGGCGTATTCTGGCAAACTTGTCATTCGCGCGTGGCAGGCGTAGTGTTGCGCATCCTCGCGCGCCAAATTGTGGCGCCCCCGCCCCATCTGATTGTTGACGGATGAACCAGAAGACCCATAAATTCCCGGATGAACCACCGCTGCCGTCCACCTGGGACGCGCGCCTTGCCCGCCATCTGGTGCGGCCGCTTAAAGACACCCGCGTTACCCCGAATCACCTGACCACGCTGCGGCTGATCATCGGCCTGGCTGGTATCGCCTGCATCGCCCAGGGCAGCTACGGCTGGACCAACTTCGGCGCGCTGCTGGTCGTGATCTCGAATTTTGTTGACCATACCGATGGCGAATTAGCCAGAATTAGTGGCAAATCGAGCAAGATCGGACACTTTTACGATCTGGCGAGCGATGCACTGATCACCGTGCTGCTGTTCGTCAGCTTCGGCATGGCAGTGGCCGCGCAGGGCGCGGGCGATGGGCTCGGTTCGGTCTGGCGCGGTACCGTGGCAGGCCTTGCGGTGGCGCTGATCTTCTTCCTGCGGATGCGTATAGAATCGCGGGTTGGCAAAAGTGGAACGAAGCAGGCATCGGCCGGCGGTTTCGAGACCGAGGATGTGCTGTACCTGCTGCCTCTGGTCACACTCGCGGACGGCATTGAACCGTTCCTGACCGCGGCCTCGATTGGCGCTCCACTGTTTGCCGTCCTTGTCATCATCGATTACTGGCGAGTCATGCGGCGCCCCCAGCCAGTCGCGACAACCACGGAATAACGAGCACGCCCATGAGTGAGCACGCCTCAAGCGACATCGCCCTCGCCCCGCCGCCAGCCAGACCGGCCACCAGCCAGCCCGACGCCGCCGTCGCGCGTGCGATCGAGCAACTCGACACCCCTGCCCTGCGCGCCGACTTCGAACGCCAGGGCGCGTTCCTGTACCTGGACAAGTTTCTCGCGCCGGACGAATGCGCCCAGCTCGTGGCGCTGACCCGCGCCATGCAGCCCGGCCTGAATCGCAACTACCTGCCCGGCCACAAGCAGGGCGGCAGCGTCAGCCGCCACACCATCGACGAGCAGGCGCCGTTCATCGCCGACCTGTATCGTTCGAAGGCCCTGATCGGCTGGCTCGAAAAGGTTACCGGCGACAAGCTCCAGGTCTGCCCCGACACCGATCCGCACGCCTACGCGCTCTATTACTACACGCGCCAGGGCGACCATATCGGCTGGCACTACGACACCTCCTATTACGACGGTCGCCGCTACACGCTGCTGATCGGCGTGCTGGACGATTCGTCGTGCCTGCTCGAGTACGAACTGCACACGCGCACGCCGGAGATTCCCGACGAGCCCGGCGCGGTGCAGATTCCGCCGGGCGGCATCGTGCTGTTCGACGGCGACAAGCTGCGCCACCGCGTCACGCCGGCCGGCCCGAATGAAACCCGCGTCTCGCTGACGTTTGAATACGTGACCGATCCCGGCATGCGCCCGTGGCTGCGCTTCATCTCGAACATGAAGGACGCCGTGGCGTACTTCGGCTTCCGGCAGGTCTTCCGGCGTCTGCTTGGCGGCGCGAACACCAGTGGAAAGTAATTCGCGTGAGTCGTGCAGCATTCCTCCTGTTCTCGATCGGCGCGGCACTGTTCGTCGGTCTGCTTGCCTGGCAAGGCTTTGACGCGGTCACGACCACGTTGATGTCCGCCGGGTGGGGCCTGGCCGTGGTCGCCGCGTTCCATCTGCTCCCGCTGTTGCTCGATGCCGGCGCCATCGCCGTGCTGCTGGACCGCAAGACCCGTCACGGCACGTTCTGCAGCGCGCTGCGCGCCCGCTGGACCGGCGAGTCGGTCAACAGCCTGCTGCCGGCGGGCCAGATTGGCGGGCCGGTACTGATGGTGCGCTACCTGTCCCAGCGCGGTGCGCGGATGCGCGACGCGGCCGCCGCCATCACCGTCAGCACCACCACCCAGGCGCTTTCCCAGATGGTCTTCGCGTTGCTCGGCATTCTGCTGTTCGGCGCGCAGGGCAACCTGTCGGACCAGCGCACCCCGATCATCGTCGTCACCGTCATCCTGGCCGCCTGCGTGCTGGTGTTCTGCGTGCTGCAGCGGCGCGGCATGTTCGGCCGCGTGCTGCGCATGGCGGCCAAGGTCTTCGGCAAGCAGAACTGGGATGGCCTGGCCCTTCGCGCCGATGCCGTGGACCATGCGATCCGCGAGATGTATCGCGACCGCCGCAAGGTAGCAGTCAGTTTCCTGCTGAACCTGGCGGGCTGGATCGTCGGTACCGGCGAGGTCTGGCTGATCCTGTACTTCCTGGGACACCCAGTGGGCTGGCATGAAGCCCTGCTGCTGGAAAGCGTGGGCCAGGCAATCCGGGGCGCGGCATTTGCCATCCCCGGCTCGCTCGGCGCACAGGAAGGTGGCTATCTGCTGCTGGCGCCGCTGGTGGGCCTGCCGCCCGATGCCGCGCTGGCGCTGTCCCTGGCCAAGCGCGTGCGCGAGCTGGTGCTTGGCATCCCGGGGTTGGTTTATCTGCATTTCAGCGAACGCAAGTTCCAGCGCCGCCGCGCCAGGGCGGCGCTCCAAGGCACCGACTAAGAAGCTGTTTCAAAATGAAGCGAAGCGGTTCTGGCTAGGCGGGGGGCAGCAGACAGTACAAGTCGTACGGCAGGGCCCCGCAACGACGCCAGAATTTTTTTGAAACGGCTTTTAAGCCCCCAGCAGTTTCTTTGCATGTGAGAACAAGTCAATGCGAGCAATCATTCTTGCCGCGGGCCTTGGCCTGCGACTTCAGCAACAGCCGGGCAAGCAATTCCCGAAGTGCCTGTTGCGTTTTGACGGCGTCACGCTGCTCGAGCGTCATCTGCGTATGCTCGACGCCGCCGGCGTGACCGAAGTCGTGCTCGCGCTCGGCTTCGAGCCGGAACAGGTGCAGGCCGAACTGGCCCGCCTGAACCGCTCGGCCGAAGTCGTGATCAATCCCCGCTACGACCTGGGCAGCGTGCTGACCGTGCACACCGTGGCGGATGCCATGACGCGCGGTGGCGACGTGCTGCTGATGGACGCCGACGTGCTCTATGACGAGCGCATCATGAGCAAGCTCGTGGCCGGCGAGACCGTCAACCGTCTGCTGATCGACCGCGATTTCGAGGCCGGCGACGAGCCCGTCAAGCTGTGTCTGAAGGATGGCGTGCCCGTGGAACTGCGCAAGCAGCTCATGGCCGATCTCTCGTATGACACGATCGGCGAATCGGTCGGCTTTTTCCGTTTCAAGCAGGACTGCGCCCAACGTCTGGCCGAGATCGTCAAGGGCTACGTCGATGGCGGCCGCGCCAACATGCCGCACGAAGAAGCGGTGCGCGACCTGCTGCTGGAACGCTCCCACACATTCGATACCGCCGACGTCACCGGCGCGCCCTGGATCGAGATCGATTTCCCGGGCGATGTGGCCCGTGCCGCCGAAGAAGTCCTGCCCCAACTGCAGCCCGTAGGAATCGCCCAATGAACGCCCACGACCCGAACCTCCTCGCCACTTCGCGCAGCGCCCGCCTGCGCCAGATGCTGCGCTCGAACGAACTCGAATTCATCATGGAAGCCCATAACGGCCTGTCCGCGCGCATCGTGCGCGAGGCCGGCTTCAAGGGCATCTGGGCCTCGGGCCTGGCCATCTCCGCCCAGTTCGGCGTGCGCGACAACAACGAGGCAAGCTGGACCCAGGTGGTCGACAACCTCGAATTCATGGCCGATGCCAGCGACCTGCCGATCCTGCTGGATGGCGACACCGGCTACGGCAACTTCAACAACGTGCGCCGACTGGTGCGCAAGCTCGAGCAGCGCGGCATCGCCGGGGTCTGCATCGAAGACAAGATCTTCCCGAAGACCAACAGCTTCATCGGCGGCGAGCAGCAGCCGCTGGCCGATATCGACGAGTTCTGCGGCAAGATCAAGGCCGGCAAGGATTCGCAGGCCGACGACGACTTCTCGATCGTCGCGCGTGTCGAAGCGCTGATCGCCGGCTGGGGCATGGAAGAAGCCCTGCGCCGCGCCGAGGCGTACCGTCAGGCCGGCGCCGACGCCATCCTGATCCACAGCAAGCTGTCGAAGGCCGACGAGATCGTGACCTTCGCGCGCGAGTGGGCCGGGCGCGCGCCGCTGGTGATCGTGCCCACCAAGTACTACAGCACGCCGACCGATGTGTTCCGCAAGGCCGGCATCAGCCTCGTGATCTGGGCCAACCACCTGATCCGCGTGGCAGCATCGTCGATGCAGGCCGTGGCCCGCGAAATCCACGACAACCAGACGCTGGTCAATGTGGAAGACCGCATCGCCACCGTCAACGAGATCTTCCGCCTGCAGGATGCCGACGAATACTCGGCCGCCGAGAAGATCTACCTGACCGGTGGCCAGGCGCCCAGCTCCGCCGTGGTGCTTGCGGCCGGACGCGGCAAGGGCCTGGAGGCCCTGACCGAAGACAAGCCCAAGATCATGCTGCCGGTAGCCGGCAAGCCGCTGCTGCGCTGGCTGGTCGACGGCTTCAAGAACCAGGGCATCAACGACATCACCGTGGTGGGCGGCTACAAGGCCGAGGCGATCGACGCGGCCGGCATCAAGCTGGTGCGCAACGAGCGCCATGCCGCCACCGGCGAGCTCGCTTCGCTGGCGTGCGCCGCCGATTCGCTCGAGACCGACACCGTTGTCGCCTATGGCGACCTGATGTTCCGCAGCTACATCCTGCGCGACCTGCTGGAAACCGATGCGCCATTCAGCGTGGTGGTCGACTCGTCGGAGTCCGCCCCGTCGAACCAGAGCGTGCGCGATTTCGCATGGTGCTCAACCGCCGACGACCGCGACCTGTTCGGCCAGAAGGTACTGCTGCGCAAGATCTCCGACACGCCGGCCGCTACCGACGGACAGCCGCATGGCCGCTGGATCGGTCTGCTCAACGTGCGGGGCGAAGGCCGCGCGCGCCTGCAGAAGCTGCTGGCCGAGCTGCGCCAACGGCCCGACTTCGACTCGCTCGACATGCCCGATCTGATCAACGCGCTGGTCGAAGCCGGCGAGAAGGTCGAGGTGCGTTACGTACACGGCCACTGGCGCGGCGTGAACGACCTGGAGGACTTCCGCCGGGCCGGAGACTTCGCGCACACGCAGACGCCGTACGCGCTGGGCAACAACGACGGAGAGACTGCCCGATGATCGAGGCCGTCCAGTTCGTGGAAGCCGCGCGCGAGCGCGGTTTCGAGTGGTACGCGGGCGTACCGTGCTCGTACCTGACGCCGTTCATCAATTATGTGGTGCAGGACCCTTCCCTGCATTACGTGTCGGCCGCCAATGAAGGCGATGCCGTGGCCTTTATCGCTGGCGTGACGCAGGGCGCGCGCAATGGCGTGCGCGGCATCACGATGATGCAGAACTCGGGCCTCGGCAACGCCGTGAGCCCGCTCACATCGCTGACGTGGACGTTCCGCCTGCCGCAGTTGCTGATCGTCACGTGGCGCGGGCAACCCGGCGGCGCGTCGGACGAGCCCCAGCACGCGCTGATGGGCCCGGTCACGCCTGCCATGCTCGACACGATGGAGATCCCGTGGGAGCTGTTCCCGACCGAGCCCGATGCCGTCGGCCCGGCGCTGGACCGCGCCATCGCCCATATGGATGCCACCGGCCGTCCGTACGCGCTGATCATGCAGAAGGGCAGCGTGGCGCCCTACCCGCTCAAGGCGCAGACGCCACCCGTGGCGCGCGCGAAGGCAACGCCGCAAGTGTCGCGTTCCGGCGCGACGCCGCTGCCAAGCCGCCAGGAGGCGCTGCAACGCGTGATCGCCCACACGCCGGTGGATTCCACCGTTGTGCTCGCCTCCACCGGCTTCTGCGGTCGTGAACTGTACGCGCTAGACGATCGTCCCAACCAGCTTTACATGGTTGGCTCGATGGGCTGCCTGACGCCGTTCGCGCTGGGGCTGGCCATGGCGCGTCCGGACCTGAAGGTCGTGGCCGTCGACGGCGACGGCGCGGCGCTGATGCGCATGGGCGTATTCGCCACGCTTGGCGCGTATGGCCCGGCCAATCTGACGCACGTGCTGCTGGATAACAACGCACACGATTCGACCGGCGGCCAGGCCACGGTGTCGCACAACGTCTCGTTCGCAGGCGTTGCCGCAGCGTGCGGCTATGCCTCGGCGATCGAGGGCGACAATCTCGACTTGCTCGACCGCGTGCTGGCCAGCGCCGCCACGGCGACATCGGGCCCGAATTTCGTCTGCCTGCAGACCCGCGCCGGCACGCCTGACGGGCTGCCGCGTCCGTCGGTGACGCCGGTGGAAGTCAAGACGCGCCTTGGCCGCCAGATCGGCGCCGACCAGGGCCATGCCGGAGAGAAGCATGCTGCTGCTTAACCCGGGCCCCGTCACGCTTTCGGAACGCGTGCGCCGGAGCCTGCTGCAAACCGACCTGTGCCATCGCGAAAGCGAGTTTTTCGACCTGCAGGACGAAGCGCGCGATCGGCTGCTCGACATCTACGGGCTCGACCCAGCGGCATGGACGGCGGTACTGATGACCGGCTCCGGCACGGCTGCGCTGGAAAGCATGATCGCGGCGATGGTGCCTGCCAACGGTAAGCTGCTGATCGTGCAGAACGGCGTGTACGGCGAGCGCATCGCGCAGATCGCCGCGCAGTACCAGATCGCGCATGCGCTGGTGAAGCACGAATGGATGGATGCGCCCGACCTGGGCCGCATCGACGCGGCGCTGGCCGAAGACCCCGCCATCACCCACGTGGCCGTGATCCATCACGAAACCACTACGGGTCGCCTGAATGACCTGTCGGCGATCGACCGCCTGTGCCAGGCACGTGGCGTGCGTCTGCTGGTGGACACGGTGAGCAGCTTCGGCGCGGAAGCGATCGACTTCAGCGGCAATATCGACGCGGTATGCTCCACGGCGAACAAGTGCCTGCACGGCGTGCCGGGCGCGGCCTTTGTGATTGCGCGCCGCGCCGCGCTGACCCATGCGGCAACCCGTACGTACTACCTGGATCTCGTTCGCCTGGCAAAGCTGCAGGACCAGCGCAACACGCCGTTCACGCCGTCCGTCCATGCGTACTACGCGCTGGTGGAAGCGCTGCGCGAGCATCAGGAAGAAGGCGGCTGGAAAGGTCGTCACCAGCGCTATGCGGCGCTGGCCGAACAGGCGCGCGCCGGTCTGGCCGCGCTGGGCATCGAGGCACTCTGGCCCGCCGAGCAGTCGTCGGTGGTGCTGCGCGCCTACCGCTTGCCCAACGGCGTCACGTACGAGCAGCTTCACGACGGCCTGAAGGCCCGTGGATTCGTGATCTACGCCGGCCAGGGCGGCCTGTCTTGGCAACTGTTCCGCATCTCGACGATGGGCGCGATCACGGCAGCCGATATCGACAGGCTGATCGAGGGTTTCAAGGCGCTGGTGCAGCGCTGAGCCCGAGGCGGTTCTTCTCCCCCTTCTCACGCCATGCGGGAGGGGGGAGAACAACACGCAGAGTCATTCGCTACAGCTGCGATTCCACCGGCAGCATCCGCAACACGCCCTGCTTGAAATGGTCCCAGGCGTTCATGTCGGGCTCGCTGCGATACGTGCGCAGGACGCCGTCCTCCTGGGTCACCCACACCATCTGCTCCTTGCCGGTCGCGGGATCGGTCTCGAGCACGACCTGGTAGGCGACGTCGAGCAACGCGGCGTCGATCACTTTGCCAAACATCTCGCATAGCGGTGCGCTGTCGACCACGATACCCATCTCGGTATTGAGCCGTGCCGAACGCGGATCCAGGTTCAGGGATCCGATAAACAGCTGGTGTCGATCCACCATGTAGGTCTTGGCGTGCAGGCTGGCGCGGCTGCTACCGCCCGGGCCGCTGCGGTGGGACTTTCTTTCCTTGGCCAGTTCGGCGTAGGCCGATGGCTTCAGTTCGTACAGGATCACCCCAGCCCTCAGCAAGGCCTCGCGCTTCGGCGCATAGCCTGCGTGCACCGCCGTCACGTCCGTCGCGCCATACGAATTGGTCAGGATACGCACCTGGACACCCCGCTTCTGCATCCCGGTCAGCCAGTCCATGGCATCGTCGGGCGGCACGAAGTATGGGGATATCAGCGTCAGGTCATGCTTGGCGCTGTCGAGAATCTTGCCTAGCTGCGGGATGGCGTGCGTGGAATCGTCGTCGGGCGGCAACTGGATCTTGGCCGCCTTGTCGGCGATAACCGTCGCTCGGCCCCAGAACGACGGTAGCGTGCCCTGGTGAATCGCGTGCACGACCCCGGATTCCAGCACGGACTTGCCATATGGCGTCGCACTCACGGCGATGGCGCGATCGTCGACGGCGTTGCGCAGCTTCTCCTGCTGGTCGGCGGCTTCCTTGCCCGTGAGCGGCTTTTCCAGGGTCGAGATCGGGTAAGCGGCTTCGTTGTTCCAGTAATCGTCGAACACGGCCGACACCTCTGGCACTACCGGCCCGGCAGCCAGAAGATCCAGGTCGCTGAAATCGGTCTGGGCCGCGCCGTAGTACTCGTCGCCGACGTTGCGCCCGCCGACGATGGTGAGCTGGTTGTCGGCAGTCATCGACTTGTTGTGCATCCGCCGGTTGATCCGGCTGAAAGCGGTGACGTACTCGAGCAGGCGCACATTCCGGCTGGCGAACGGATTGAACACCCGCACCTCGATGTTCGGATGCGCGTCGATCACCTGCAGCATCTTGTCCTGCCCGGCCAGATGGATGTCATCGAGCAGCAGCCGCACCCGCACGCCACGATCTGCCGCGGCCATGATGGCGGCCAGCAGCGTCAGGCCGGTATCGTCCGTTTCGTAGATGTAGTACTGGATATCGAGCGAGCGCTGTGCCACGCGAGCCAGTGCGATACGCATGGCAAACGCATCCGTGCCTGCGGCCAGCGGATAGAACACGGACTCGCCCGGATGGGCGGCCAGTTGTGGCGCCAGTTCTCTGGCTATCGCCGTATCGCTGGTATCGCGCAGCGCCACTTCGGGCTGCAGCTCCGGCCGCTGCGGCAAGCCCGCGCAGGCGGTCAGGAACGCCGCGATCATGACGACCAGGAAACGACCAAACAGACCCGCCAATCGACGCGTGTCTCCCATTCGCCCCTCTCACCCGTAAAAGTTGTGAATATGTCGCGCCGCGTTACGCGTACCTTGCCTGTCGACCGCCTCAAGCCTGGGTCTCCAGCCGCTGGATCGGAATAACCGTGCGGCCGCCGCACTCGCGCAGCAGGTCGCGCAGATCGCGGATGACCGGGAATACCTCGTGATTCCAGTCCTCACCCTGGCGGTCATGGGCTTCCTGCTCGCGCTCGACGATCCAGCGGTCTTCCTTGAAGATCCGCTCGGTGAACCAGACCAGTAGCGGCCAGGCCAGGTCCAGCGCGAAAGGAATGCCGGGGCGGCGGATCGACAGCATCCCGAACGTGCGGTTGGTGCGTTGCGCCGCGTCCAGCGGCACATAGGCGATCCAGAGATCCATCACGAGCGTCCCGCTGCCTGAGCGGATTTTCAGCGTCTGGTACGGGTAGCCGGTGCGGACGGTCATCACGTCCTTGTTGCCTTCGCCGCCTTCCTTGCTGAAGACGAGCGCCTCGCCCATTGGCTGCTTGCCGCCTTCGCGCGAGAAGGTGTAGTCCACCTCCACGAAGTCGGCGCCACGGCGGCGGCCTAGCGACCGCGCGCGCATCATGCCCATCTGCCGCCGATGCAGGAACTGATGGTTCATGTCCATCAGGTTCTCGTGCATGAAGGAATAGTGACACTTGACCTCGCGGCCGAAGCGTCGTGTCTTGTAGTGCTTGTCCGCCACCGAGGCGAATTCCGGCAGCGGCTGTTGTCCGGCCAGCGCCGGATTGCCCGGGAAGACAAAAATCAGGCCCGCGCGCTCTTCGCACGGATAGGCACGCACGCCGTTCGGCAGGCGCTCCTTGCCCAGGTAAGGCACGTCGATGCAGCGCCCCGAACAATCGTATGTCCAGCCGTGATAGCAGCAACGGATCGACTCGCCATCCACCACACCCGCGTGGAGCGGCACCTGCCGATGAGCACAGCGATCCTCCAGCGCGAAAATCTTTCCGGTTGCGGTGCGCACGAGCACGATCGGGTCGCCAGCGAACTGGACGCCATGCGCCTGGCCGGCCTTGACCTCGCGGGACCAGGCCAGTGGATACCAGTGATCGGGGTGAATCGGCACGCGGCGAAGGTCCCGTGTGGCGGCCTCCGTCCGGGTTTCCGCTGGCGCGGCGGCCGGCGCGCCTGAAGGCGCGGGATCGGCGGTACGGTGGTCAAGCGCGGACTCTGCTGCGTACATGCGTGGCATCTCCTTGCGTCCTGGAACCCGAGCCACCGGGATTCGGGTATCGGACTCGCCGAGTCTACCTGATTGCGACACCACCAGTCTGTCGGCATTTCTCTGACCAGCCGCCCAGGTGCCGCAACGCAACAACCATGCCGCCGCCCGCCTAGATCACCCCGCCCTCGCGCAGCCCGGTCAGGTCGGCGGCCGTCAGTCCCAGCGCGCCGTAGACTTCCGCATTGTGCTCGCCGACCCCCGGCCCGCTCCTGGCCGGCGGTGGGGTATGTCCGGCGAACCTCGGCACCACGCAGGGTGCCGGGATCGACCCCAGGTCCGGATCCGGCAGCCTGACGATGGCCTGCCGTTCTTGAAAGTGCGGATCGTCGACGATATCGGCGATCGAGAAAATCTTGCTGAACGGAATTTCGTGCGCCTCGAGGGTGCTTGCCACATCCGCATAGGCATGGCTGCCGAACCACCCGGCGACGACTTCATCGAGCGCGTCCAGATGGCGCACCCGCGACGGGTTGGTGGCGAAACGCGGGTCGTCGGCCATGCCCGGCCGCCCGATCGCCAGACACAGGCGCCGGAAGATCGGACCCGACGATGCCACCAGCGATACCCACTGGCCATCGGCAGTGGCATACATGTTCGACGGCGCGGTATACGTGGCGCGATTGCCCGCGCGCTGGCGGACCTGCCCAAGCTGCTCGTACTCGACCGCCAGCGGCTCCAGCAACCGGAACAGCGCCTCGGTGGCGGCCAGGTCGATTTCCTGGCCCGGCATGGCCTCGTTGCCAGGCCGGCGACGTTCGGCGATGGCGCTGGCAATCGCGAACGCGCCGAACAGGCCCGCCACCATGTCGCCCATCGGGTAGTTCATATGCAACGGCGCCCCGCCCGTCTCGCCGGTCAGGTTCGTGAAACCGCTCATCGCCTCGAAAATGCGCGCAAACCCGGCGCGCTGCGCGTACGGGCCGGTCTGTCCGAAGCCGGTCAGGCGCAGCACCACTAAACGCGGATTGGCCCGCCGCAGCGTGTCGATATCGAGCCCCCAGCGATCAAGCGTACCGGTCCGGAAGTTCTCCACAAGCACGTCGAAGTCCGGCAGCATCCGCAGGAACAATTCGCGCCCGGCCGGCTTGCGCACGTCCAGCGTGATGCCCCGCTTGCCGCGATTGGTGACCTTCCAGTACAGCGCCAGATCACCCTTGACCGGAGCCAGCCCGCGCAGCGGGTCGCTGCCGTCGGGCAGTTCGAGCTTGACGACGTCGGCGCCCATATCCGCGCACAGCGTGCTGGAGAACGGCGCGGCGATGACCGTGGCCATGTCGAGGATGCGTACCCCGGCCAGCGGGCCACCGGGTTGATCTGCTTCGGGATTCATGCGATTGCTTGCGGTTGACTGCGGATTCACGGGCGCAGCCCGTGCTGGAAGATGCGACGTGCCAGCGTGGCACGATGCAGTTCGGACGCGCCGTCGTAGATCCGGAACGGGCGTAGTTCGCGCTGGATCATCGAAACCGGGGTGTCATCGGAAATACCGAGCGCGCCCATGATCTGCACCGCGCGGTCAGCCACGCGCCAGACCGCTTCGGACACGAAGATCTTGGTCATCGCGGAGTCGTGCTTGACCGATTCCCCGGCGTCCATCTTGCGGGCGCAATCGCGTACCATCAGCCGGCAGGCGTGCAGGTCGATATGCGAATCGGCCACCATCGCCTGCACCTGCTGCAGATCGGCCAGCCGTTGCCCGAATGACTCGCGCTGCGCGGCGTACTGCTGGGCGATCTCCATCGCACGCGACGCGCGGCCGATGAAACGCATGCAGTGCGACAGCCGGGCTGGCTCCAGCCGCGCCTGGGCATAGGCAAAGCCCTGTCCGACCTGGCCAAGCACCGCGTCGTCATCGACCACGCATTGCTCGAATACGATCTCGCCGTGGCCGCCCACCTGATAGCCGTCCATCCCCGCGATGTTCCGCACGAGGCGGTAGCCGGGGTTGTCGGTATCGACGATGAACATCGTGGCGCCGGTACCGGCCGCCTCATCGGTGCGCGCCAGCACAATCGCGAACGCCGCATCCACGGCCCCGCTGATGAACCACTTATGACCGTTGATGACCCATTTGCCGTCCTGACGCGTGGCGGTGGTACGCAGCATCGACGGATCGGAGCCCGCGCCGGGCGCCGGTTCGGTCATGGCGAAGCACGAGCGGATCTGCCCCTGCACCAGCGGCTGCAGGTATTGCGCCTGCTGCGCGGCGTTGCCGTGGCGCATCAGGTTGATCATGTTCGGCTGGTCGGGCGGCGCGCAGTTCAGCGCCGGAGCACCAAGGAAGCTGCGGCCGGCTTCCTCCAGGATCTCGGCACGCGCCTGCCAGTCAAGCCCGAGCCCGCCGTGCCCGGGCGGCAGATGAGGGGCGTAGATGCCCGCCTCCCGGGCCAGACCCTGCAGCCGCCGGACCACGACGTCAAGGCGCTGCACGTCGTGCGCCAGTGCAGGGTCTTCGCTCGGGATCGCGTGCTGTTCGACGAATTGCCGCACCTTGCCGCGCAGTTCTGCAATATTGGTTCCCATGGCCATCATTCCAGCGTGGTGCCAGTGGACTTGACCAGCGCGGCCCACCACGCCGCATCGGCACGAATCTGTTGTCCGAACTGCTCGGGCGTATCGCCCACCGGCTCCGCGCCCAGTTCCACCAGCTTCTTGCGCAGTTCGGGCCGCGCCAGGATCTTCACCATCGCCTGGTTGAGCTTGTCGACGACCGGACGCGGGGTATGCGCAGGCACCATCAGGCCCTTCCACGCCGTCACCACATAGCCCTTGAGCCCGGCTTCCTGTGCCGTCGGCAAGCCCGGCGCCGCCGTAGCGCGCTTCTCGCTGGTCACGGCCAGCGCGCGCAGCTTGCCCGACTGAACGTGCGGCCAGAGCGCCGGCATGTTGTCGATCAGCAGTGTGATATGGCCGGCGATCAGGTCTGCCACGGCCGGGCCGCTACCCTTGTATGGCACGTGCTGGAGCTTGATGCCCGCGGTCTGGTTCAGCAGTTCCCCGGCCAGTTGCGCGGGGCTGCCGTTGCCCGGCGATCCGAACGAAAGCTGGTTCGGGTGCGATTTGGCGTAGGCAATGAACTCCTGCACATTCTTGACCGGCAGCGACGCATTGATCGCCATCACGTTGTGCTCGCGCTCGATCATCGTTACCGGCGCCAGATCGCGCACCGGATCGTAGGACATCTTCGGGTAGAGGCTCGGATTGATGACGGTCGGCCCAGCGGCGGCCAGCAGCAGCGTGTAGCCGTCCGGCGCCGCCTTGGCGACGATGTCCCCGCCGATATTGCCACCCGCGCCCGGCCGGTTGTCGACGATTACCGTCTGGCCCAGTTCGTCGCGCAGCGGTTCGGAAATCAGCCGGGCGACGATATCAGTGGACCCGCCCGGCGCGAACGGCACCACCAGCCTGATGACCTTGTTCGGATAAGGGGCCTCGGCGTGCGCAGGGGCCATGCCGACAAGCAGGCCGAAAGACATGCCGAACGACATGCCGGCCGCCGCGATCAGGGGCTTGATCATGATTCTCTCCGTGGATCTGGGTCTGGGGTCTGGGTTCTGGATAGCCCGCTCAGCGCTGGCCGCCGGCCTGGGCAAAGGTCCGCTTGGCGATGTTGAGCTGGTGAATCTGGCTGGTGCCTTCGTACAGGCGGAACAGGCGCACATCGCGATAGAAGCGCTCGATGCCGTAATCGGCGATATAGCCGTAGCCACCAAACAACTGCACGCAGCGGTCGGCCACGCGGCCGCACATCTCGGACGCAAAGTACTTGCAGATCGACGCCTGCATCGTCACGTCCTCACCCAGATCTCGCTTGCGTGCCGTTTCCAGAATCAGCGCCCGCGCCGCGTGGATATCGGTCTGGCAATCGGCGATCATGGCCTGCACCAGCTGGAAATCGGCCAGCACCTGCCCGAACTGCTTGCGTTCGGTAACGAAGCGCACCGCGTCGTCGAGCATCCGGATCGCGGGCCCGGTGCACAGCGCCGCCAGATGGATACGCTGCTTGTTGAGCACCTTCATCGCGGTGCGGAAGCCCTTGCCTTCCTCACCGCCGATCAGGTTGGCCGCCGGCACGCGGCAGTTGTCGAGCCTGAGCCTGATCGATGGCAGCGGCAACTACACCGACCTGCGCTACGACGGCGCCGAGGGACACCAGTTCAACCAGTGGACGACCATGGTCGAAGGCCGGTTTCGTACCGGCCCGTTCTCGCACCAGTTCGTCGGCGGCGTGACGTGGCAAAACCAGATCAACCGCTACAGCAGCAACCCGGTGTCACTGAGTCTGGACCCAGGCAACCTGTCGCAGCCGTACACCGGCGTTTACTACAGCCAGATTGCGTTCAACAAGTACCGTGCCAGCGACATCACGCAAAAGGCGCTGTTCATGAGCGATACGATCCAGTTGACCGAGCGCTGGTCGGTGCTGGGCGGGCTGCGCTTCACCAACTACGAGCAGAACAGCTACGGGACCGACGGCACGCGCACCACCCACTATGACAAGTCCGGCCTGCTGACGCCGACCGTCGCGCTGATGTTCAAGCCGATGCCGAGCACCACGCTGTACGCCAGCTACGTGGAAGCGTTCGACGGCGGCACCACGGTCGGCACGACGTTCGCGAACGCGGGCGCGCAACTGAATCCGGTCAAGAGCAAGCAATACGAAATCGGCGCGAAGACGGATCAGGGCATCTGGACCGGCACGGCGGCGCTGTTCCGCATCGAGCGCGGTGCCGAGTACACCAACTCGCAGAACGTGCTGGTGCAGGATGGCCTGTCGATCTACCAGGGCGCGGAGCTGGCTGGCGCCGCGCGCATCGGCTCCCAATGGGAAGTGGGCGGCAGCGCCATGTATCTGGACAGCTACTACGACAAGGGCCAGACCTACAACGGCAACCGCGTGGCGGGCGCGCCCAGCTTCATCCTGACCGGCCGGCTGGCGTATCGCATTCCGTACGTGCCGGGCCTGAAGGTGGGCATCGACGGCAAGTACACGGGCACGACCAAGCTGCGCCCAGCAGGCGACCTCACGCTGGGTGGTTACACGATCTTCAACCTTGGCGCGACCTACAGCACGCGCGTGGCGGGCAAGGAACTGACGCTGCGGGCAGCGCTGACCAACCTGACCAACAAGCGCTACTGGGGCTTCCAGTACGCGGAGTACATCCAGCCGGGTGATCCGCGCGCGATCAGCCTCAGCGCGAAGATCTCGTACTGAGGGGCATACGCGACGTCAGGGAACCGGGATGTCGCGCCGGGCATCGCCCGCGTATACAATCCCGGTTTTTCTGACCTGATCGAGCCGCCCCATGACCACCCTTGGAACGCCCCTCTCCCCGTCCGCCACCAAAGTCATGCTGCTAGGCTCAGGCGAGCTGGGCAAGGAAGTGCTGATCGCGCTGCAGCGCCTGGGCGTGGAGACGATCGCCGTCGACCGCTACGAGAACGCGCCGGGCCAGCAGGTGGCCCACCATGCGCGCACGATCACGATGAGCGACGGCGAACAGCTCAAGGCACTGATCGAAGCCGAGCGGCCGAATCTGGTGGTGCCTGAGATCGAAGCCATCGCCACGCCAATGCTCGAAGCCCTGGAAGCGGCCGGCGTGGTTCGCGTGATCCCCACGGCTCGCGCCGCCCGCCTGACGATGGACCGCGAAGGCATCCGCCGCCTGGCCGCCGAGACTCTGGGCCTGCCCACCAGCCCGTACAAGTTCTGCGATTCGCTCGAGGAACTGCAAGCCGCGATTGACGGCGGCATCGGCTACCCGTGCGTGGTCAAGCCCGTGATGAGCAGCTCCGGCAAGGGCCAGAGCAAGATCGATGGTCCCGCGGACGTCAAGGCCGCGTGGGACTACGCCATGGCCGGCGGCCGTGTCAGCCATGGCCGCGTGATCGTGGAAGGCTTTATCGACTTCGACTACGAGATCACGCTGCTGACCGTGCGCGCCGTGGGTGCCAGCGGCGAAGTGGAAACGCATTTCTGCGAGCCGATCGGCCACGTGCAGGTCGCCGGTGACTACGTGGAAAGCTGGCAACCGCACCCGATGCACCCGAAGGCACTGGAAACTTCGCAGCATATCGCGCGCGCCGTGACCGCCGATCTGGGCGGCCAGGGCCTGTTCGGCGTGGAACTGTTCGTCAAGGGCGAGCAGGTCTGGTTCAGCGAAGTCAGCCCGCGTCCGCACGACACCGGCATGGTGACGATGATCACACAGTGGCAGAACGAGTTCGAACTCCACGCCCGCGCCATCCTCGGCCTGCCCGTCAGCACCGCGCTGCGCGCGCCCGGCGCGAGCGCCGTGATCTACGGCGGCGTTGAAGCCGAAGGCATTGTTTTCGATGGCGTGGACGAGGCGCTGCGCGTGCCGCAGACGGAACTGCGCCTGTTCGGCAAGCCGGAGTCGTTCACGAAGCGCCGCATGGGCGTGGCGCTGGCCTACGCCGAAGACGTGGATACGGCACGCGAGCGCGCCAAGGAAGCGGCGGGCAAGGTCAAGCCGCGGAAGGCGTAAGCACTGCGCCTGGTTGACTCCTCTCTCCCGGCGGCGGGGGAAGGGAAAAGGGAGAAGGGACAGGGGGAAATCCCCCCTACGCCACCCTGTCGGCCCGATCCGTCGGGGCCGATGGCGGCTGGCGCATCCCCGAGTCCGCGGCGGCCACGGCCAGTGCGGCGTGCTGGTCGGCCATCGTCACACCGCTGCGCAGCCCGCTCAGGTCCGCGCCTGACGGCGCCTGATACACCCGCAAACCCAGCTCCGGCAGAATCGCGAACAGGTGGTCGAAGATATCGCCCTGGATACGTTCGTAGTCCGTCCAGTTCGTAAGCGTGGTGAAGCAGTAAACCTCGATCGGAATGCCCTGCGAGTCGGCTTCCATCATCCGCAGGTTCAGCAGCAGATCGTGATGAATTTCCGGATGCGCGCGCAGGAAGGCGATGCCATAGGCGCGGAACGTGCCCAGGTTGGTCAGCCGACGGCGATTGACCGGGTCTGTGTCGGCGCGCAGGATTTCGCGGTTGGCCCGATCGACCTCCTCCTGCTTGACCTCCAGATAGTCATGCAGCAGCTTGAACCGCATCAGCGCCCTGACCTCCTCCTCGTCCAGGAACCGCACGCTGGTGGCATCGATCCGGAGCGTCCGCTTGATGCGGCGCGCGCCAGACTCGAACATGTGCCGGTAGTTGCGGTAGCTCTCTGAGAACAGCTTGTAGGTCGGCACCGTGGTCACGGTGTTGTCCCAATTCTTGACCTTGACCGTATGCAGCGCCACGTCCATGACAAAGCCATCGGCATTGGACTGGGGCATTTCGATCCAGTCGCCGATGCGCAGCATATCGTTCGAGGTGAGCTGCGTGCTGGCCACCAGCGACAGCAGCGTGTCCTTGAACACGAGCAGCAGCACCGCAGACAGCGCGCCGATGCCGGACAGCATCCAGAGCGGCGAGCGGTCGATCAGGATCGACAGCACCAGCACACCGCAGACCAGCCACAGCGCGAGCTGGGCCACCTGGATGTAGCCCTTGATCGAATGCGTCTGCGCGCTGCGGCTGCTGGAAAACACGGTCTGCCACGCATCGAGCACGCCAGACAGCATCAGGAACACGCTGATCCAGGTGCCAGCATGAGCCAGCCGCTCGATGGCCTCCGAGAACTTGCCCAGGTTCGGCACCTGGCTGATGCCGACCGTGACCACGGCCAGGAACACCGCGTAGCCCAGCCGGCGATAGGTCCGGTGGCGCAGCAGCGCCCCGGCCCAGTCGCCGTGCCCGGAAAGACTCAATACGCGATAGACCACCCGGCCGACCACGCGCGCCACGAGCCATTGCGCGATGCCGGCCAGCAGGACCAGCGCCAGGACGTACAAGGTGATCTGAGCCCACGGGTGGGCCGGGATGCGTTGCTCGAACAGTTCAAGCAGGGCGTCGAAAGTCATGTGTGGTGAAGCGGTACGGGCTGATAAATACGGGCGGACAAGCGCCAAGTCTACTATTTCTGCCCACCCCGCCGACATTTGGCGTTCGACGTCCGCCGCGTCCGCCGCGTTCAGCGCACGCGTTTTCTGTCTATTTCACGTGTGGCGCGTACATCGCCATCAGTTGCTCGTCCGTGAAGCCCCACTGCCGGGCATCCTCGAAGGCAATGACGGAATCCTCGCTCTGCGTCAGGTCGAGAACCTCCTGCGGCAACGGCGCCGACTGTGACACCGAGTAGAACGTCATCACGCGCGGCCGAAGCGGTTCGTTCGCGTTCTGCCCGCAGACCACCGCCAGCCGTCCCGAGCGCAGCCGCAGCACGGTGCCCAGCGGGTAGATGCCGACCGTCCGTGTAAACGCCTTGAACACGCGGCGATCGAACAGCGTGTCGACGCGCACCGCGATGTATTCCATCGCGCGCGCCGGCGACCAGGCCAGGTGGTTGGGTCTCGGCGACGTCAGCGAGTCGTAGGTATCGCAGATTGCGGCGATCTTGGCGTGCACGCTGATCTCATTCTCGAACAGACCGAAGGGATAGCCCTTGCCATCCACCCGCTCATGGTGATGCACGCACACGTCGAGCGGGATGTTCGTATACAGCCGCGCTTCGTTCAGGATGCGGTACCCGGCCGACGGGTGCCGCCGCATCTGCTCGTACTCGGCCGGCGACAGATCCCCCGCCTTCATCAGCAGTGACTCGGGCAGCGTCAATTTGCCGATATCGTGGACCAGCCCGGCCAGGCCAAGCTCGCGCACCTCGCCGTCTGGCAGTTTCAGCGTGCGGCCCACGGCGATCATCAGCGCACAGACCGAGTACGAATGCAGGTACGTGTAGTCGTCCTTGGCCTTGAGTCGCGCCATGGCCAGCAGCGCCTGCGAATGGCGCGAAAGCGATGTCGAGGCCGAATCCACCAGCAGCAGCGCGCCGTTGGTCTCGAGCGCGTGCCCCATCCGCACGTCGTTGAAAATCGACCCGATCACCGCCCGACCCGACTTGATCAGCTCGCGGGCGTGTTCGAGCTCGTCCTCGAAATCCGATTCAGGCTGTGCATCCGCCTCCGAATCGGCAACTTCCGGCGCGCCCTGCATCGGCAGGTTTCGCCCCTTCAGGATGTCGATCCAGACGTCCTGCACATTGGCCGCCAGGATCTGCTCGATCTGTTCGTCGCTACTGACCAGAAAGCGCGAGCGCCAGAATGGATGGTTGATCCATGGCCCGCCCAGCCTGGACACAAACATGCCCACTTGAAGCTGTTCCGCCTTGATTCTTCTCAGCATGTCCTTGCCCCCCATGAACTGCGGCGGAGCAGATGCCCCGCCATCCCGGAACTTTGGGCTCTTGTCAGGCCCTCGTCATTTGCCGCCTATATCGGCGGATTGCGGCGGAACTTTAGCCCGACGATCGGAGGCCTCCATCTGGTGGGCACGTCAAAGAACAGCGACAATGCTGAGCAGATCATCGCGGACATGTCTGTATTTGTTGGCTAGCCCGCATACCCGCCCGCTAATTTGCGTGAATACTTGAGAATCGCGGCGCCCTGCCGTTATTTGTCGTCGAACACCGATATTGCGTCCTTCTTCGCCTGATGCATACCCATTACGACAACCTCAAGGTCTCCCGCGATGCGCCCGCCGAAGTCATTCGGGCCGCATATAAATCGCTTAGCCAAAAGTACCACCCGGACAGGCACGCCGATAGCGAACAGGCCAATCGCATCATGCGGCTGCTGAACGCCGCGTACGACGTGCTGAGCGACCCGGCCAAGCGCGCCGAGCACGACCAGTGGATCGCATCGCAGGAAAAGCTGGAGGCCGAACGCAGGCAGCGCCAGGCCCAACAGGCGGCAGCAGCCCGCGCCGCCGCGCAGGCCCCACGGCCACAGGGGCG
>NZ_ANKP01000252.1:0-110319 GCF_000319775.1 Cupriavidus sp. HMR-1 | reverse complement strand
CCAGCGCCGCCGGCCACGCCGTCTATCTCCACACCACGTTCGATGCCGCCAGCGAGGTGGCCCGCGCGGCCGATGCCGCTGACCGCGCTGGCAAGCCGCTCCACCCACTGGCTGGCCTGCCGGTATCCGTCAAGGATCTCTACGACATCGCGGGCGAGGTCACGCGCGCCGCGTCTGCCGCCCGCCAGGACGCCGTACCCGCGACGGCCGATGCCACCGTGGTGGCCCGGCTCCGCGCGGCCGGCGCCGCGCTGGTCGGCCGCACCAACATGACCGAGTTCGCCTTCTCTGGCGTCGGCATCAATCCCCATTTCGGCACGCCGGTCAACCCATGCGACAGCTCGGTTGCACGGATTCCGGGCGGATCGTCATCCGGGGCGGCGGTCTCGGTCGCGATTGGCACGGCGGTGGCGGGCCTCGGCAGCGACACGGGCGGATCGATCCGCATTCCCGCCGCGCTTTGCGGCATCGTCGGCTTCAAGCCCACGTCGCGCCGCGTGCCGCTGACGGGCGCGTTCCCGCTGTCCTACACGCTCGATACCGCGTGTGCGATGGCGCGCACGCTGACCGATTGCATCGCCGTGGATAGCGTCATCGCCGACGCCCCGGTCATTCCGCAAATGAAGGCCGCCACCGCGATCCGCCTGGCGATTCCGCGCCAGCTGGTTCTCGACGATCTGGACGAACCGGTCTCGAAAGCCTTCGACCGTGCCATCGGCCGGCTTTCCGCCGCAGGCGTGCGCATCGAACACGTGGACATGCCCGAGCTGACCGAACTGGCCAGCCTGAATGCCGCTGGCGGGTTTTCAGCGCCCGAGTCCTACGCGCACCATCGCGCGCTGCTCGCCACCCACCGCGATCTGTACGACCGGCGCGTGGTAACCCGTATCGAGCGGGGCGCGGCGATGAGCGCGGCGGACTACATCGCGCTGCACCGCGCCCGCCTCGACTGGATTGCCCGCATGGAAGCTCGCATGTCGCCGTTCGATGCGGTGGTCTGCCCCACGGTGCCAATGGTGGCGCCGCCGATCGCCCCGCTTGTGGAAGATGACACCCTGTTCTTCCGCACCAATGGGCTGCTCTTGCGCAATACGTCCGCGTTCAATTTTCTCGACGGCTGTTCGGTGTCGCTGCCCTGCCATGCGCCCGATGAACTGCCCGTCGGCCTGATGCTGTCCCATGGACCGATGCGCGATGCGCAGCTGCTGGGCACGGCGCTTGCATTGGAATCGCTCGTGCACCCTTCACGGCGCGGAGGCTGAGCCGCCGCCGCACCGCGACACGCATTACCGCATTACCGCCGAGATCACCAACAACCTGGGAATCGGCGCAGGTAGTTCCAGGAGGATAGTCAAACCCGCGTAGTCGGGCAGGCGCCCGCGCGCAACATCAGGGAGAGATGGAAATGCGAGTCAAGGTATTGGCAGTTGCGGTGACGACGGCGGTGACAGGCATTCTGCTGACCGCCACGGCGGCACGGGCGGATACGAAGTGGGACCTGCCCACGGGCTATCCGGCCACCAACCTGCACACGGAAAACCTGCAGCAGATGGCCAACGACGTCGACAAGGCCACCGGCGGCAAGCTCAAGATCGTGCTGCATCCCAATGGCTCGCTGCTCAAGGCCAATGAGATCAAGCGTGGCGTGCAGACCGGCCAGGTGCAGATGGGTGAAATCCTGATGTCGACGCTGGCCAACGAAAACCCGGTCTTCGGCGTCGACGCGGTGCCTTTCCTGGCCACGAGCTATGGCGATTCCTACAAGCTCTGGCAAGCCTCGCGAACCGTCACTGACAAGATACTCGACCGCCAGGGCATGAAACTGCTCTACGCGGTGGCCTGGCCGCCGCAGGGCATCTACGCGAACAAGCCCCTGAACAGTGCGGCGGACATGAAGGGCCTGAAATGGCGCGCCTACAACCCGGCAACGTCGAAGATCGCCGAGCTGGTCAGCGCCCAGCCGGTGACGATCCAGGCCGCTGACCTGGCGCAGGCGCTTGCCACGGGCACGGTCAACTCGTTCATGTCGTCTGGCGCAACGGGCGTCGATACCAAGGTATGGGAGTCGGTGAAGTACTTCTATACCGTCGATGCGTGGCTGCCCAAGAACATGCTCGTCGTCAGCAAAAAGGCCTTCAACGGGCTCGACAAGCCCACCCAGGACGCTCTGCTCAAGGCCGTGGCCGATGCCGAGAAGCGCGGCTGGCAGGTCTCCGAACAGAAGACGCGCGAGTATCTGGCCACGCTCTCCAAGAACGGCATGACTGTGGCGCCGCCTTCGCCGCAGCTCAAATCCGACATGCAGAAGGTAGGCGAAGCCATGGTTGCCGACTGGGCGAAGAGCGCCGGCGACGATGGCAAGGCCATTCTCGACGCCTACAAGAAGTAGATCCGCGCCATCCGCGAAAGCAGGCCCGCGACAATCCATCGTGGCGCCCGCCTGCTTTCGTGCATGCATTGCAGCAGGCCCGCGCCGCTGATCGCGCGCGTCCTCCCATCGCCGTTCCCGCGTCACAGGTAGCCCGTCATCACCATGGAAGCCCCCATCCTCCGCAAGCGTTGGCTCGACCATCTGCTTGACGTCTGCGCCGCGCTCGGCGCGCTCTGCATCCTCGCCGTCTGCATCGTGATGATCGCGATGTCGATCTCGCGCGAGACCTCGATCACGCTCAAGGGCGGCGACGACATCGTCGCGTGGCTGTGCGCCGCTTCCGCCTTCCTCATCCTCGGTCAGACATTTCAGCACGGCGGCATCGTGCGCGTGGAGATGCTGCTGGAAGCCGTCGGCACCAAACGCCGCTGGCTACTGGAAGTCATCTCGCTCACCATCTGCCTGATCTTCGCCGGCTATGCGGCGTGGGCGCTCGGCTCGTTTGCCTGGCAAAGCTGGGATATCGGCGATGTGTCCCAGGGGCAGATCGTGATTCCACTCTGGATTCCGCAGAGTTTTGCAGTCATCGGCGCGCTCGGCTTTCTGCTGGCCGTCGGTGACGAATGGCTGCGCGTGGTACGCCGGCAGAAGCCGCGCTACCAGCTCGCGCAGGAAGCCAAGCTGGCCGCTGGCGACTTCGGGGAGACCGTCTGATGAGCACCGTTCTCGTTGCCCTGATCCTGCTGCTGGTGATGATCGTCTTCCTGGCGATCGGCGCGTGGATTCCCGTGGCGATCGCCGTGACCTCGTGGGTTGGCCTGGTGATCTTCTCCGACCACGACGCGCTGGTGAACCTTGCCAACTCCTGGTGGTCGTCCAGTGCCTCCTACACGCTGGCATCGCTGCCCCTGTTCGTGTGGATGGGAGAAATCCTGTTCCGCACCAAGCTCTCCGAGCAGATGTTCAATGGCCTCTCCCCGTGGCTCAACTGGCTGCCGGGCCGTCTCATGCACGTCAACATTCTCGGCTGCGGCATCTTCGGTTCGGTGTCGGGGTCGTCGGCCGCTACCTGCGCCACGATCGCCAAGTCGGCACTGCCCGAACTGACCCGACGCGGCTACGACGAGCGCATCACACTCGGCTCGCTGTCGACGGCGGGCACGCTGGGCATTCTGATCCCGCCGTCGATCACGATGGTCGTGTATGCGGTGTCCGCCGACGTCTCCATCATCCGCGTATTCCTCGCCGGGTTCCTGCCGGGCCTGTTGCTGATGATCCTGTTTTCGGGATACATCGTGGTCTGGGCGCTGATGAATCCCGAGAAGACCCCTGCGGCCGAGACGTTTGGCTGGTCGGCCCGGCTAGCGTCGATCCGGCAGCTCATGCCCTGCATCATCCTGATCGCGTTCATCACGTGGATCATGATGGCCGGGTACTCCACGGCTACCGAGGCTGCCGCGTATGGCGTGGTGGCGTCGCTCGCGCTGGCGTGGGCGGGCGGCTCGCTGACGCGCAAGGCATTCTGGGAAAGCCTGATGTCGGCCACACGGCTGACCGCGATGATCATGTTCGTGCTGGGGGCGACGTCATTCCTGTCGGTCACGATGAGTTTCACCGGCATTCCGCGCGCGCTGGCCGAATGGGTGGCGGCGCTGCAACTGTCGCCGTGGGCGCTGATCGCGGTCCTGACCATCATCTATATCCTGCTTGGCACGGCGCTCGACGGCATCTCGATGATCGCGCTGACCACGGCCACCGTCCTGCCGATGGTGCAGGCCGCCGGCTTTGATCTGGTATGGTTTGGCATCTTCATCGTGTTGCTGGTGGAAATCGCCGAGGTCACACCACCCGTCGGATTCAACCTGTTCGTGCTCCAGAGCATGACTGGCAAGGACAGCAACTACATCGCCAGGGTGTCGTTGCCGTTCTTCATGATGATGGTGCTGGCGATCGGCATCATCACCGTGTGGCCTAGCGTGGTGACATGGCTGCCAGACGTGGTCATGGCGAAGGAGCTCAAATAGCGGCACTTCATCCTGAAGGGGGCAAAGCTAGCGGATGCACGTGATCATCATCGGCGCCGGCGCAATCGGCGTCTGCTCGGCCTGGTACCTGCGCCAGGCCGGCTTCGAAGTCACTGTACTGGAGCGACGCGGCGCCCCCGCGCAGGAAGCCAGCTTTGGCAACGCGGGCGTGATCGCCCCCGGCTACGTCGCGCCCTGGGCGGCGCCCGGGATGCCCGGCAAGATCGTGCGCTCACTGTTCCAGCACGCCTCGCCGGTCGTGTTCCGCCCAAGCGCCGATCCCGCGATGTGGCGCTGGATCGTGCGCTGGCTGCGCGAATGCAACCCCGAAAGCTATCGCACCAACAAGCTGCGGATGCAGCGTGTGGCCTTCTACAGCCGCACCTGTCTGCACGAGCTTCGCTCGGCACTCGAGATCGAGTACGAGCAATCACGTGGCTACCTGCAACTGTTTCGCACACAGCGCGACCTTGATCTCGCATCGCCCGCATTGGCCTTGCTGCGCGAGAACAACGTCCCGCATCAGCTCATCGACGCCGCCGGTTGCCGGCGCATCGAACCCGGCCTGACCGACGACACGCCACTGGCGGGCGGCCTGCATCTTCCAGAGGATGAATCCGGCAATTGCCCGATCTTTGTGCGCAGACTGCACCAGCACGCGGAAGCCGCGGGGGTGCAGTTTCGTTTCCAGACCGAAGTCGCCCGGTTGCGCAGGACGGACGGCCGCCTGACAGTCGAACTCGCCGCGCTCGGTGGCCGTGCCCGGGAAGTGCTCGATGCGGACCGCGTGCTGCTTGCAGCCGGCGTCGGCAGCGAGACGCTGCTGCGCCCGCTGGGGCTGCGCCTGCCGCTCTACCCGGTCAAGGGCTACTCGGCCACGGTCATGGTGACGGACGAACTACAGGCACCGCTAGGCGCCCTGATGGATGAATCGTACAAGGTGGCCATCACGCGCATGGGCAATCGACTGCGCGTGGCGGGCACCGCGGAGCTTGGATCGCGCAAGCTCGATCTGCGGCCTGCCGCGCTGCAAACCCTGATCAAGGTCGCGCGCGACTGGTTTCCGGTAGCCGGCCACTACAACGCCGCCACGCTTTGGGCTGGGGCGCGACCGATGCTGCCTGACGGCCCGCCCCTGATCGGCGCCACCCGCGTGCCGGGCCTGTTTCTGAACCTCGGCCATGGCTCGACGGGCTGGGCGATGAGCTGCGGATCGGGCAAAATTGCCGCGGACCAGATTGCCGCCAGCGCCGGCCAAGGCGACGGGCCAGCCATCGACATGGATGGGCTGACACCCGAACGTTACCGGCTGGGCCCCGCCTGATACCAATATGAGCACGACTGTCTCGCCTTCGACATCCCCGGACCCCGACGCGACGCCGGACCGCATCGCGCTGGATCCCGCCGGCACGGACGTTACGCCGCTTTACGACCTGACGACGATCCGCCGCGTGGAGCACGCCGGGCTGGCCGCGACCCCGCCTTTCACGTTGATGTCCCGCGCGGGCGCTGCGGCAGCGGACTGGCTGCACGCATGGGTGCCGAATGGCCGCATCCTCTGCCTGGCTGGCCCTGGCAACAACGGCGGCGACGCGCTGGTTGCCGCCATGCGCCTGCATCAGCGCGGACGGCTCGTGGAAGCATGGCTGATCGGCGAAGCCGACCTGCTGCCCGCCGATGCGGCCCGCGCCTGGCTCGAGGCCCGCGCCGCCGGCGTGCCGCTACTGGCGCTGCCCAACGATGCCGATACCGGGATTCCTCCGTGGCCGAATGGATGCGCGGCAATCGTCGATGGATTGCTGGGGATCGGACTCAACCGTGCGGCCGACGGCAATATGGCGCGTTGGATCGACCATCTCAATACCTCGCGCTTGCCGGTATTCTCGCTCGATATCCCGAGCGGATTGTTCGCCGACACCGGCGCCGGCAACCCGGCGGTCCGGGCACAACGCACGCTGACGTTCCTGGCTGCCAAGCCGGGCCTGCTGACACTGGATGGCCGCGATTGCGCCGGCGAGGTCGATATCGCACCACTCGGGCTCGACTATCCGCCAGCCGAACATCCCGTGGCGGTGGTCAATCAGCCGCCGGGTTTTTCCCATTCGCTGCCGCGACGCGAGCACGCGGATAACAAAGGCAGCTTCGGCAGCCTGGCTGTGATCGGTGGCAGCCATGGGATGACCGGGGCCCCTTTGCTTGGCGCGCGCGCCGCCCTGTATCTGGGCGCCGGGCGTGTCCATGTGGGATTCCTCGCGCAACCGGCGCCCGCCATCGATCCGGTTCATCCAGAGTTGATGCTGCACACCGTGACGGAGCTTTCGCCCGGCGCGATGTCGGCCTACGTGGTCGGCCCTGGGATGGGTACGGGCGCCTCCGCGCGCAAGCAACTGGCGCAACTGATCGATATCTGCGCCAATGCGGCGACAGCCGCGCCGCTGGTGCTCGATGCGGATGCGCTCAACCTGCTGGCTACCGATGGCACGCTGGCCCAGCAGCTTATCGAAAGCGGTGTGGCACACGTGATGACGCCCCACCCGCTTGAGGCCGCGCGACTGCTGGGCAGCACCGTGGCCGATATCCAGCGCAACCGGCTGGAGGCCGCAGCCGCACTGGCCACGCGGTGGCGGGCCACGATCGTGCTCAAGGGCTCCGGAACCGTGATAGCGTCCCCGGACGGCGCGCCGCCTGCGATCAATCCGACCGGCAATGCCGCGCTCTCCACCGCCGGCACCGGTGATGTCCTGGCCGGAATGATCGGCGCCCTGATCGCCCAGGGAATGCCGATCGTCGCGGCCGCGCGCGCGGCGGTCTGGATTCACGGCCGTGCCGCCGACAGGCTGGTAGCGTCGGGCACGGGCCCGGCTGGCATGACTGCCAGCGAGCTCTATCTGCCCGCCCGGGATATCTTCAACGCGTTGCTACGCGGCGGCGGTGCGTAACGTCCCGGCACTGCCACCAACAATGCCGCGCGGATCACGCCAGACGCCGTCCAGGTGATCTCAGGTGATGCGCGCGGCGCGGCACGCGTCGGACAATTGCCGATAGGGGGCGTTGTCCCCCTCTGCTAAGGTAACGACATCCCGACGTCGGAAACCGTCAATCCGGCAAGCCTCGTTACTTTTTGCTGCCACTTCCGGAATTTGCGATCACATTCTGGCGATATACTTGCTGGCGCCTGCCTCGTGCAGGCGTTCGTGCCCGATTTCCCCCAAGAACGAATGCCGACTGACCTCCAAGCCTGGAACACCCTTCGCCAACACCATGACGTCGTCCGCGAGACGCCGATGCAGCAGTGGTTCGCCGAAGCCGGGGCTGCTCAACGGGTCGATGCTTTCTCGCTGGAAGCCTCCGGCCTGTATCTGGATTACTCGAAGAACCGCATCACCGGCGAGACCCTTGCGCTGCTGATGAAGCTTGCCGAGGAAGCCGGCGTGCCGGCACGCCGCGACGCTATGTTCGCTGGCGAACATATCAACGCCACCGAAGATCGTGCCGCGTTGCACGTCGCGCTACGCGCCCTGCCCGACGCGCCGTTCAAGGTCGACGGGGCGTCTGTCATGCCCGCCATCCACGATGTACTCCGCCGGATGCGCGAGTTTGCCGGCCGAGTGCGCAGTGGCGTTTGGACCGGCTCCACGGGCCAGGGGATCACCGACATCGTCAACATCGGCATCGGCGGCTCTGACCTGGGCCCACGCATGGTATGCCGCGCCCTGGCGCACCTGGCCGACCCGCGCGGACCGCGTGTGCACTTCGTTTCGAATGTGGATGGCACCGAGCTTGCGGAAACGCTCCAGCGCCTGGATCCGGCACGCACGCTGGTGATCGTCTGTTCGAAGACGTTCACAACGCTCGAAACCATGGCCAACGCCTGCAGCATGCGGGACTGGTTCCTCCGCCACGGCGTGCCCGAGAACCAGCTCGCGCGGCACTTCGTCGCCGTATCGACCAATCGCGATGCCGTGGTCGAGTTCGGCATCGACCCGAACAACATGTTCGAATTCTGGGACTGGATCGGTGGCCGGTTCTCGCTGTGGTCGTCGGTCGGCCTGTCGATTGCGCTGGCCGTCGGCTTCGACGCCTTCGAGGACCTGCTGCTCGGCGCCCGGGCGATGGACGATCATTTCCGCACTGCGCCGCTCGCCCAAAACATGCCCGTGGTGATGGCGATGCTGGGAATCTGGTATCGCAATTTCCACAACATGCCGACGAGCTGCATGGCGCCCTATTCGACCTCGCTCGAACTGTTTCCGGCGTTCCTCCAGCAACTCGAAATGGAGAGCAACGGCAAGTCGGTCCAGCTCGATGGTCGTCCGGTGGACACCGATACCGCGCCAGTGGTCTGGGGCACGGCTGGCACCAACGGCCAGCACGCCTACTTCCAGATGATCCATCAGGGCTCGCAGATCGTGCCGGTCGATTTCGTCGCGCCGCTGGTGCCGCCGCGCGAACTGCCAGGCCATCACGTCAAGCTGCTAGCCAACTGCTTTGCGCAGGCCGAGGCATTGATGCGCGGACGCAGTGCGGAAGAGCTGCAAGCGGCCGGCGTCGACGTAGCGCGCATTCCGCATATGGTGTTCGAGGGCAATCGGCCGAGCAACATGCTGCTGATGGAAAACCTGACGCCGCACGTGCTGGGCGCGCTGATCGCGCTCTATGAGCACCGCACCTTCGTGCAAGGCATCGTCTGGAACATCAATTCGTTCGATCAGTGGGGCGTGGAGCTCGGCAAGATCCTGGCGCGCCCGATCGAGGCCGAACTCAGTGGCAATGCCACGGAAGCCCACGATGCATCGACTGCCGCGCTGATCGCGCTGGCGCGACGCTCACTGGCACGCAGTTAACCCCGTCTACGCCGTTCAGACGCCCGCATCCATGAACTCGTCGCTAGCTACACGGCCAGCCTCGATCGTCAGGATGCGGCCGCATCGCGCTGCCACCGAACGGTCGTGCGTGACCAGCACGAGCGTCGATCCGGCATCGCGATTGAGCTCGAACATCAGCGCGATGACCGCCTCGCCCGTGGCGGTGTCCAGACTGCCGGTCGGCTCGTCCGCAAACAGAATATCGGGCCGCGCAACGAAGGCGCGCGCCAACGCCACACGCTGCTGCTCGCCGCCGGAAAGCGTGCGCGGATAATGGGACAGCCGCTGACCGAGCCCTACTCGCTCCAGCATGTCGACGGCCCGCTCGCGCACGCGATCGGTCTCACCACGCAACTCGAGCGGAAGCATTACGTTCTCCAGCGCGGTCAGATGGCCGACCAGCTGGAACGACTGAAACACAAAACCAACGTGACGCCCGCGCAGCGCGGCACGCTGGTCTTCATCGAGCCGGAACAGATCCTGACCATGGAGCCGGACCGATCCCGTGCTCGGCAGATCGAGCCCGGCAAGCAGGCCAAGTAGCGTGGATTTGCCCGACCCAGACGCCCCGACAATGGCCAACGTTTCACCCGCCGTGACGGAAAACGTTACGTCGTGCAAAATCGTCAGCGAACCGGTCGTATCGGCTACGGTCTTTCCCAATGACTCGACGGCAAGAATGGACGTGGACATGCGAGAGAGGATGACAAACAGTAGGCGCCGGCAATGGCTGGCGGCGTTGGGTATCACACTGGCAACTGCCGTCATGACGGCTGTGCCGGCGCACGCGCAATCTGGCAACAAGCCCGCGCTGCTGGTACTGGGCGACAGTCTGTCGGCGGAGTACGGCATTGCACGCGGCACTGGCTGGGTCAGCCTGCTGCAGGACCGCCTGAGCAAGGAGCGGTTCGATTATAGCGTCGTCAACGCGAGCATCAGTGGCGAGACCACAATCGGTGGCAAGACGCGCCTGCCTGACCTGCTCAAGCGACACAGGCCGGCAGTGGTGATCGTCGAGCTGGGTGCCAACGACGCCTTGCGAGGCTTCCCGTTGCAGACCACCGAGGCCAATCTGAGAACAATCGTCAGCGATGCCCAGCAAGCTGGCGCCACCGTGCTGCTCGTAGGAATGCGAATCCCGCCGAACTATGGTCAGGACTACACCGAGCGGTTCTTCGCACTCTACAGCAAGCTGGCCAAGGAAAAACGGGCTGCGCTGGTGCCCTTCCTGCTGGACAACGTGATCTCACGTCCCGAATGGTTCCAGATCGATCGGATTCACCCGACCTCCGCTGCGCAGCCCACGTTGCTGGACAACGTCTGGTCGCAGTTGAAGCCGTTGTTGAAAAAGGCGGCGTAGACACCGGACCTTCGGCCGTGCTGGCGTTGCTGGTACGCGCCACGGCATCCCGAGCTGATCGGCGAGACCAGATACAAGAAAGCCCCTGCAGGCTAGCAACCGCAGGGGCTTTTTTACATCGCAGGCGACGTCGCGTCAGTTCGCAGCAGGTGCGCTCGCTGCCGCCGCGTCGTCCGTCTTGGCTGGATGCAGGATCTTCACCTTCGCACCGGCCTTGAGCACGTCATAGAACGCTGCCAGTTCCGTCTGACCGGCCATCTGGCCCAGTTGCTGCGCGTCAGCCTCACGCTGGTTCGCGTTGGCCTGCGGCGGCGTGCCAACCTTGGCGATACGGTAGATCGCGTACCCATCCGCGCCGAGGTCCACACCCACCAGCGAAGGCAGCTTCGAGGCATCGGCACGCATGATTGCATCGACGGCCTTCGGCGACACGCCATCAGCCTTGGCACGCGACACGGTCACCATCGGACCGAAGCCATCGGCGCTACCGCTCTTCTTCAAGGCATCGAGACGGGCTTCGCCATCCTTGCGTGCCAATTCCGCCGCCTGCTGTGCAACGTAGGCCTGACGCACCAGCGGCTCCACCTCTTCGAACTTGCGCGCGGCGGCCGGACGATAGTCGACAATGCGGGCCGACACCAGCGTGGTCGGGCCCACCTGCACGGCTTCCGTATTGCGCTTGTTCTTGATGGCGTCATCGCTGAACAGCGCCTTGAGCACCTTCTCGTTATTGAGTGGGTTGTCCTTGCCCAGCGCCGGGTTCGGCGTACGCGTGACGTTGTCCGCAGTCTGGATCGTCAGCTTGAACTTGTCGGCGGCGGGCTTGAGGCTCTCGGACTGCTCGTACACCATGTTGCCGAACGCATCGGCCTGCTCGGTATACGCCTTCGCAGCAAGCTGCTTCTTGAGTTCGATCTCGAGTTCGGGACGCACTGCCTCGAGCGGCTCGGTCGCTGCCGGCTTGATACCCGTCAGCTTGATGATGTGATAACCGTAATCGGTTTCCACGACATCGCTGATCTGGCCATCCTTGAGCGCAAACATCGCGTCTTCAAACGGTTTGACCAGGGCACCACGACCCATGAAGCCGAGGTCGCCGCCCTTCTCCGCCGAACCCGGATCCTGCGAGTTCTTCTTCGCAACTTCGGCGAACGTGTCCGGATGCTTGCGCAGATCCTCGAGCAGCTTCTCGGCCTTCTCCTTGGCGGCCTTGCGGTCTGCCTCCTTGCCATCCTTCGGCGCGGCGATCAGGATGTGGCTGGCGCGACGTTGCTCGTCAGTGCGGAAACGCTGGATGTTGCTGTCGTAGTACGACTTCAACTGATCAGGTGTGATCGTCTGGCTGGCAGCCAGGGCATCACCCGACAGCACCAGATACTCGACCTTGGCCTGCTCGGGCATCGTGTAGGCTGCCAGATGGGCATCGTAGTAAGCCTTCAACGCGGCGGCGTCCGGCGTCACCTTGGCCGTGAAATCGGCCGGCTTGATGACGATGGCCTGCACATCACGCTGCTGGTCGCGAATCGCGATCAGGCGATCGAGCAGCGACTTCGGCACGAAAGCTGTCGTACCGATGGCGCCACCCAGTTGCTGCGTGGAGAGTTCGAAGCGCATCCGTGCGTCGAGCTGCTCGGGCGTCATACCTTGCGCCGCCAGCAGCTGCACGTAGGCCTTCTCGTCGAACTTGCCGTCCGCCGTGCGAAGCTGGGAAATGGCGGGAATGCTCTGGATCGCTGCGGCGATCTGCGCATCGGAAACCGTCAGGTGCTTCTTCTGCGTGGCTTCGGAGATAACGCGCTGCTGGATCAGCTGATCCAGCACGGCCTGCCGCGCGGCAGGGCCTTCAAACATGCGCGGATCGTAGTTGTTGCCGAGCATCTGGCGCATCCGTTCGCTCTGGTCGCGCACCACGTTGTCGACTTCTTGCACGGTGATGGTCCGGCCGTCGACCTTGGCAGCATCGTGCGAGCTGTCCATGAAGCGCGAATAGCTCTCCACGCCGAAGAATACGAACGACGGGAAGACAAGCACCAGCAGCAGAAGAAGCATCAGGCGCCGGTTGTTGCGTACGAAATCAAGCATGCTGATCCGGTTAAAGGGGTGGCTCGAAAGTCAAACCTTGCGATTCTATCAAAAGCGAGGGGTTGTACTGCTTGAATGTGCGTCGAGAGATGATGCGAAGCCGCAATCTGTCAATCTTGCTGGAGTGGTCGCGCCAACGAAGCGGAGGCCGCACAGGTGACTCGTTCCACTCCGATGCCAGAGGCCCGTCTGAAAGCCCGAATTGCGGACACAAAAAAGCCCGCTGACGCGGGCTAATTTTGTTGGCGGAGTGGACGGGACTCGAACCCGCGACCCCCGGCGTGACAGGCCGGTATTCTAACCGACTGAACTACCACTCCGTGTCGGCCCCAATCAGTGGCAACGCATCGCAATGGTGAAGTGGTGGGTGCTGAGGGGTTCGAACCCCCGACCTACGCCTTGTAAGGGCGCCGCTCTACCAGCTGAGCTAAGCACCCACTAGACCATCGCAAGCTGCTGCCTGCCGGGTAATCTCGCTTCGCACGATTCGGCGGTTACTGCTTCGTTGCCGCTGTTTGCGTTGCGAGGCCGCGATTGTAATACGAGACTTTTCGATTTGCCAAGCATTGATTGCAACATTCTTCTGCGCACCGCAAGGCACACGCCGCAGCAGGCGGCGCGCAAACAAAAACGCCGCAGGTTTGACCCTGCGGCGTTCCCAACTACATCTCAGACTGACGCGTGCGTCGATCAGTGATGGATACGCTCCACCTGGGATGCGGCCTTGTCCGCCACCTCGGCGGGCTTGGCATCTTCCTCAGGCAGCGGCTCGGGCTTTCGCTCGAGCGCCAGTTCCAGCACCCGGTCGATCCAGCGCACCGGCATGATCTCGATGGCGTTCTTCACGTTGTCCGGAATGTCAGCCAGATCCTTGACGTTCTCTTCGGGGATCAGCACCAGCTTGATACCGCCGCGATGGGCAGCCAGCAGCTTTTCCTTGAGACCGCCGATCGGCAGCACCTCTCCGCGCAGCGTGATTTCACCCGTCATCGCCACATCGGCACGCACCGGGATGCCAGTCAGCACCGATACCAGCGCGGTCGTCATCGCGATACCGGCCGACGGACCATCCTTCGGCGTGGCGCCCTCGGGCACGTGGATGTGGATGTCGCGCTTCTCAAACATCTCATCCGCGATACCCAGACGACGCGCCCGCGAACGCACCACCGAACGCGCGGCTTCGACGGACTCCTTCATCACATCGCCGAGCGAACCGGTGCGCGTGATGTTGCCCTTGCCAGGCATGATCGCGGCTTCGATCGTCAGCAGGTCGCCGCCGACTTCCGTCCACGCCAGACCCGTCACCTGACCCACCTGGTTTTCCTTGCCGGCTAAACCGAAGTCGTACTTGCGCACGCCGAGGAATTTGTCCAGGTTCTCGGAATCCACCTTCACCGCCGTGGACTCCTTCTTCAGGAGCAGCATCTTCACAACCTTGCGAGCGATCTTCGACACTTCGCGTTCCAGCGAACGCACACCGGCTTCTCGCGTGTAGTAGCGGATGATGTCGCGGATTGCCGCTTCGGCCACCTCGATCTCGCCCTGCTTCAGGCCGTTGTTACGGATCTGCTTGGGCAACAGATAACGCGTGGCGATGTTGATCTTCTCGTCCTCCGTATAGCCCGACAGGCGGATCACTTCCATCCGGTCCAGCAGCGGCGGCGGAATGTTCAGCGAGTTCGACGTCGCCACGAACATCACATCCGACAGATCGAAGTCCACCTCGATGTAGTGGTCCTGGAACGTGTGATTCTGTTCCGGGTCCAGCACCTCGAGCAGCGCCGACGAAGGATCGCCACGGAAATCCATGCCCATCTTGTCGATCTCGTCGAGCAGGAACAGCGGATTACGCACGCCGACCTTCGACAGGCTCTGCAGGATCTTGCCCGGCATCGATCCAATGTACGTACGACGGTGACCGCGGATCTCGGCCTCGTCACGCACACCACCCAGCGCCATACGCACGAACTTGCGGTTCGTGGCACGCGCGACCGACTGGCCAAGCGAGGTCTTGCCGACACCCGGAGGTCCGACCAGGCACAGGATCGGCGCCTTCACCTTGTCCACGCGCTGTTGCACGGCAAGGTACTCGAGAATCCGTTCCTTGACCTTCTCGAGACCATAGTGGTCTTCGTCGAGAACGCGCTCAGCGTTGGCCAGGTCGTTGTTGACCTTGCTCTTCTTGCGCCACGGCAGGCTGACCAGCGTGTCGATATAGTTGCGCACGACGGTGGCCTCGGCCGACATCGGCGACATCAGCTTGAGCTTCTTGAACTCGGCGTCGGCCTTCTTCTTGGCCTCCTTGGGCATGCGGGCGGCCTTGATGCGCTTGTCCAGTTCTTCCAGATCAGCGCCTTCCTCCCCCTCGCCCAGCTCCTTCTGGATCGCCTTGACCTGCTCGTTCAGGTAGTACTCGCGCTGGCTTTTTTCCATCTGGCGCTTGACGCGGCCACGGATGCGCTTTTCCACCTGCAGGATGTCGATCTCGCCCTCGAGCTGCGACAGCAGGCTCTCGAGACGCTCGGTCACCTTGACCATTTCAAGGATCTTCTGCTTCTGCTCGAGCTTGATCGGCAGATGCGCGGCGATCGTATCGGCCAAACGACCGGCCTCATCGATACCGGACAGCGACGTCAGGATCTCGGGAGGGATCTTCTTGTTCAGCTTCACGTACTGGTCGAACTGCGACACGATTGCGCGGCGCAGGGCCTCGGTTTCGGCCGATTCAACCGGTGCGGGGGGCACAGGCACGGCTTCGCACATGAAGTGCGAATCGTCCTCGCTCACCTCGGTGATATTTGCACGCTGCGTACCTTCCACCAGCACCTTCACGGTGCCGTCGGGCAGCTTCAGCATTTGCAGGATATTGGCGATGCAGCCGACCTCGTACAGGTCATCCGCGGTGGGCTCATCCTTGGCCGCAGTCTTCTGGGCCACGAGCATGATGCTCTTGCCCGCCTCCATCGCAGTCTCAAGCGCCTTGATGGACTTCGGGCGTCCCACGAACAGCGGGATCACCATGTGCGGAAACACCACCACGTCGCGCAGCGGCAACAGTGGGAGGCGAATCGGCTCAGCCGGGAGGAGTTGTGTTCCGGACATCATTTTCCCCAGTCAGTCATTTAAGGCGTAAATAGGGTCGCGGAATTCGATTGCAAGATGCCCATCATCGAATCTGTACGCAGAAAAACATGCTGCAAACTGCACTTGCGACCCCCAGTGAAACAGCATACCCGCGTTTGCTCCCGTTCGTTTGTGGAATTGAAGAAAAAAAGCCGTTCGCTTCGCTGCGAACGGCCGCTTGAAATTTGCCGGTGTGGTCGAAGCCACCCATGTGCGGCGCGATCGTCAGTTGGACCCCGCCACCTTGGGCTGCTGCTCCTCATACACAAGGAGCGGCGCCGCGTCGCCAGTAATCGTGTTCTCGTCGATCACGACCTTCTGGACGCCCTTGTAGTTGGGCAGGTCATACATGACGTCCATCAGCGATTGTTCAAGGATCGAACGCAGGCCGCGTGCACCGGTCTTGCGCCGAATGGCCTTGCGAGCGATCGCGGACAGTGCGGCCGGGCGGATTTCCAGCTCCACGCCTTCCATGGCCAGCAGCTTCTGATACTGCTTGACCAGCGCGTTCTTCGGCTCGATCAGAATCTGCATCAGTGCAGCCTCATCCAGCTTCGCTAGCGTGGCCACCACCGGCAGACGACCGATCAGTTCCGGAATCAGGCCGAACTTGATCAGATCCTCAGGCTCGGTCTGCGGCAGCACTTCGCTGACTTCCCGCTCTTCCTTGCTCTGCACCTGGGCGGCAAAACCGATACCGGTCTTGTCCGAGCGCTGCATGATGACCTTCTCCAGGCCGTCAAACGCGCCGCCGCAGATGAACAGGATATTGGTGGTATCCACCTGCAGGAAGTCCTGATTCGGATGCTTCCGGCCACCTTGCGGCGGCACCGAGGCCATCGTGCCCTCGATCAGTTTCAGCAGCGCCTGCTGCACACCCTCGCCGGAAACGTCGCGGGTGATCGACGGGTTGTCGGACTTGCGCGAGATCTTGTCGATTTCGTCGATGTAGACGATGCCGCGCTGCGCCTTCTCCACCTCGTAATTGCAGTTCTGCAGCAGCTTCTGGATGATGTTCTCGACATCCTCGCCCACGTAGCCGGCTTCCGTCAGCGTCGTCGCGTCCGCAATCACGAACGGCACGTTGAGCAGGCGGGCCAGCGTCTGGGCAAGCAACGTCTTGCCGGAGCCAGTCGGCCCGATCAGCAGAATATTGCTCTTCGAAAGCTCGACATCGTCCTTCTTGCCGAGATGCTTGAGGCGCTTGTAGTGGTTGTAGACCGCGACGGCCAGAATTTTCTTGGCCTGATCCTGCCCGATCACGTACTGGTCGAGGCTCTCGCGGATCTCGTGGGGCGTGGGCAGATCCGATCGCGTGGCGGCCGTGGCGTCCTTGTCGGTCGCGGCGGCCTCGTCACGGATGATCTCGTTGCACAGGTCGATGCATTCGTCGCAAATGAACACCGACGGGCCGGCGATCAGCTTCTTCACCTCATGCTGGCTCTTGCCGCAGAAGGAGCAGTAGAGAAGCTTCTCGCTGGATGAACCTTTTTTGTCCGCCATAGGAATCAGTCACATTAGCAGTGTGTTCCCACCGGGCGGGAGACCGGGTGGGAAACGCATTAAACGCATCATACGCCAAAACAATTGGCACAGTCGGCGGCAACCCCTCCATGTGGGGCAAAACGCAAAAACGAGGCATACAGCCTCGTTCCGGTGTAGCCTTCGCCATTTACGGCGAGCGGATTCGTACAGCACACGCCCGGCATTACCGGGCGCCACCCCGGGGCAATCCTTTCTGGATCGCGCCCGGAATGGCCTGCCGGCACACCGGCCGATCCGTCTCAACTACGACGGGTAATCACCTTGTCGATCAGACCGTAATCCACGGCCTGGTCGCCGCTCATGAAGTTGTCGCGGTCAGTATCGCGCGCGATCTTCTCCACTGGCTGGCCGGTCACCTCAGAAAGGATGCTGTTCAGGCGCTCGCGCAGATACAGGATCTCGCGTGCCTGGATTTCGATGTCCGAAGCCTGGCCACGCGCACCGCCCAACGGCTGGTGAATCATGATTCGGGAGTTCGGCAGCGCGCTGCGCTTGCCCTTGGCGCCGGCTGCGAGCAGGAATGCACCCATGCTGGCCGCCATGCCCATGCACAGCGTTTGCACATCGGGCTTGATGAACTGCATCGTGTCATAGATCGCCAGACCGGCCGAAACCGAACCGCCGGGCGAATTGATGTACAGCGACACGTCCTTATCGGGATTCTCGCTTTCGAGGAACAGAAGCTGGGCCACTACCAGGTTGGCAGTCTGGTCGTTCACTTCGCCGACCATGAAGACGACACGTTCCTTGAGCAGGCGCGAGTAGATGTCGTACGCGCGCTCGCCCCGGCCGGACTGCTCGACGACCATCGGCACCAGACCAAGACCCTGGGTCTCCAGAGCAGAAGCCTGCGTGGTGGCGAGACGATCAAGCAAATCATTGCGGGTCATGCAGGTTCTCCAGGTATTCAGGAATGGCGTCAATCGGCCAGCGCGCGAGGCCGATTGACGCAAGCCAGCGCCGCGCCATACTCGCGCGGCTTCCGGCTTATGCCCAACCTCAGGCTTGTGCGGGCGCGGCGGTGAGTTCTTCGAACGACACCGTCTTGTCCGCGACCTTGGCCTTGTCGCACACGAAATTTACCACGTTGTTTTCGAGGACGTAGGCTTCCATCTCGGCCAGACGTTGCTGGTCACCGTAGTACCAGCGCATGACTTCCTTCGGGTCTTCGTAGCTCTTCGCGAAGTCCTCGATTTCGGCCTTGATCTGGTCCGGCTTGGCTTCCAGGCCGTTGGCCTTGACGATCTCAGCCAGGATCAGGCCCAGCTTCACGCGGCGCTCGGCCTGTTGGGTGAACATCTCGGCCGGAATCGGCATGTCCTTGGCGTTCGGCATGCCACGTTGCTCGAGGTCGCGACGGGCCATTTCCACCAGGCGCTCCTGATCCTGCTCGACCAGCGCCTTCGGCACGTCCAGTTCGCTAACCTTCAGCAGCGCTTCCATGACCTGATCCTTCAGCATGGAGTGCGTGCGGCGCTTGACTTCGCGCTCGAGGTTTTCGCGGATGTCGGCGCGCATCTTTTCCACGCTGCCGTCAGCGATGCCGAGCGACTTGGCGAATGCGTCATCCACTTCCGGCAGGTGCGCCCACTCGACCTTCTTCAGCGTGACCGTGAATTCAGCGGTCTTGCCGGCCACTTCCTTGCCGTGGTAATCGGCCGGGAACGTCAGCGGGAACGACTTGCTTTCGCCCACCTTCAGGCCCAGCGTGGCCGTTTCGAACTCCGGCAGCATGCGGCCTTCGCCCAGCACGTACACGAAGTCCTCGGCCTTGCCGCCAGCGAACTCGACGCCGTCGATCTTGCCGACGAAGTCCAGCGTCACGCGGTCGCCGTTCTGGGCAGCCACATCGGCGCCACCGTCACCGTGGGCACCCGCATCGCCACGACCGTGGAAGTGCACGCGCTGCTTGCGCAGGATGTCAACGGTCTTGTCAATCTCGGCATCGCCGATTTCGGTCTGGGTGCGGGTCACTTCGGCCGACGCGAGGTCGCCAATCTTGACCTCCGGATACACCTCGAACGTGGCTTCGAAAGCCAGTTCGTCGTCAGCCACGCCTTCGGTCTTGATGTCGAACTTCGGCTGACCGGCCACCTTCACTTCCTGGGCCTGGGTGATGTCGAAGAACTTGCGGGCAGCCTTGTCGAAGCGCACTTCGAACTCGACTTGCTGGCCATATTGCTTCTCGACCATCTTCATCGGCACCTTGCCCGGGCGGAAGCCGGACATCTTCACGGTCTTCGACAGACGAGCCAGGCGTTCCTGGGTTTCCTTCTGCACTTCGGCCTTGGGAATAGCCAGGGTCACCTTGCGGTCCAGCTTGCCGAGGTTTTCAATGACGTTCGACATGGTCGTTAATCCAATCCAGAAATGTTGTTGTCAGCGCAACCGCCTGCATCTCGGTCCACCCGCGACTGGCGCCGACGAGCGGGGGTCTCCGTGCAAACGGAAAACGGGGATTATCGCACGGTTTTGATTCGCTTCCGGCAGTTTTTACCCTAGCCGGCCGTATCCACCCCAGGACCCACCGATTCGGGCGCCTGCGCTTGACCGTGTCGGAGCGCGCGTAGCAGGAGCCGTGCGGGATCAATCGCATCTGCCAGGTCGGCCTCGAGCGGCAGTGGCTCACCCTCGATCTGGCTGGCGATCAGTTCCGCGCACAAGGCAGCCCATGTGAGGCCTCGCGACGCATACGCAAGGGCCGCATACAGACCGGGAAGCCGTGGCAGATCGCGCAAATGCGCGCCACGCAACGCACCGGCATGGGACAGTGCCTGCGCATCGTCGGCGATGCGCCCGACGAGTGGAAGGCGGTTGTACGTGACCGTGCGCACGCCGACGTAACCCTGCAGCGTGGCGGGGTCGATCTGCGCGATTTGTGACGCCCGGTCCGGCAGCAGCGACGCCAGACGATCGAGGTTGGCAGCGTGCACTTCCGGACGCTCGACCAGCGGCCCTTCGTCCTCTTCATAACTCGAGCCCATCCTTGCTCCGCCCGCCGCGTCACGCGGCAATAGGTAACCACCGCCGGTCACGACGCAATCAGGCCAGCCACCCAGCGCCTCTGCCTGCGCGGGCGCCAGATCCGTCAGTTGGCCACGCACCCGGCGCAGCGCCAGAAACTGGCCCGAGGTCAGTCGATCGGCTTCGTAGGCATTGGCGAGCACCAGAACCGGCGCGGCGGCCAATACGCCACCGTCATCGGCAAGCGCTTGCCACGCATCGCCGACCTGGCTGATCGCCGCCACGCGGCAATTGAATCGCGCATCCACAGCCGCACCAGCTTTCGCAAGCTGCGCGCGGCATATGTCGGGCGGCGCTACCCAGCCTCCCTTCGGAAACCACAAGCCGCCTCTCGGAACCGCTGCGCCATGCTGCCCCGCAGCCTCTTGCGGCGACATCCAGCGCACAAAAGACTCCGGAAACCCAAGCTCCGCAAGCGCGGCCTGCTGCGCCGCGCTCTCAGCATCATCCTCGCCGAGTTGCAGGACTCCAGTGCCGTGCCATCCCGCGGGATAGCCAGCCGCCTCCAAGGCGCCCCACGCGCGCAACGCATGGAGGTTGCCTGCACGGGACAGTCGCGAAAGGAAGCTGTCGTCGGCGGACACATGCGCATGCATCGCCGCGGCACGGTGGCTCGACGTCTGTCGCGCCGGTCCGTCGTGGGCATCAAACAACGTCACGCGCCACCCACGCGCAGTCAAGCGTTCGGTCACGGCGCAGCCCGCCAGCCCCGCGCCGATGACGATGGCGTGTCGCTCCGCCCATTGCGCTGCCTCGGGCGGCGCATGACGACGGTTCTTCCAGACTGGCGCGAAACGCGCCACGGTCATGTCCCGCTTGCCACCAAATCCGGGCGCCTTGTGCACCTCGAACCCGGCCGCCTTGAGCCCGCGCCTCACGAATCCCGCCGCTGTGTAGGTCGCGAGCGTCGCACCGATGCGAGCGAGACGCGCCAGGCCGCGGAACACGCTGTCGGACCACATGTCGGCGTTGCGCGATGGCGAAAACCCATCGAGGTAGAACGCATCGGCGCCAAGCACGAGTTTCGGCAACATCGTTTCCACGTCGCCCAATGCCAGCGTCAGCGTGACCGCCCCATCCTCGAACGACAGCCTGTGCAAGCCGGGCAGCGCGTCAGGCCATTGTTGCTGCAATTGGTCGGCTAACGGCAGCAGCTCGCCCAGGCCAGCATGTGCATGTAATTGCGCCAGACCTTCGCGCGTGAAGGGATGCTTCTCAATCGACACGAAATGCAGCCGTTGGCAACGCTGCGGATCGCTACGCCATGCCTGCCAGGTGGCGAGGAAATTCAGGCCCTGCCCAAACCCCGTCTCGACAATGACAAACTGCTCGCGCCCGGCCCAGCCTCCGGGCAGACCATTGCCACCGAGAAACACGTGATGCGCCTGCGCCAGACCTCCACGCGCGCTGTGATAGACATCGTCATAGCGGGGCGAATAGGGAGTACCGTCACTGGACAGAATGGGCTCGGCGGGCTCGAGAACGCGCGTCATGGCAAGGATTCATACGGCCGGAAATGGCGGCGGATGGTAGCATAGCGCCCTCCCCGCGCACCGCCCTGAAAATGCCTTCAAGGCCGTATTTGCGCGAAGTTTGCGCGCCGTCATTCCCTCGCCATGCTCAGTTATCGTCACGCCTTCCACGCCGGCAATCATGCCGATATCCTCAAGCACGCCGTCGTCGTCCAGTTGCTGGACTACCTGACGCAGAAGGACAAGGCGTTCTGGTACATCGACACCCACGCCGGCGCCGGGCTCTATGCCCTTGATCACGCCTACGCGCAGAAGAAGTCGGAGTTCGAGACCGGCATTGGCCCGCTCTGGCGCGCCGCCGCGAATGGCCAACCAATGCCCGCCCTGCTCGACGCCTACCTGGAACAGGTACGTGCGCTGAACGAGGACGGCAGTCTCAAGCACTATCCCGGCTCGCCGTGGCTGGCGTGGCAAATGCTGCGCGATGCGGACCGCCTGCGCCTGTTCGAACTGCACAGCACCGAGATCCAGGTACTGCGCGACAATTTCCGCGGCGCGGGACGCAAGGTCATGCTCTATGACGGCGATGGCTTCAACGGCATCAAGGCTATCCTGCCGCCCCCGCCCCGCCGCGCACTGGTGCTGATCGATCCTTCTTACGAAGACAAGCAAGACTACGCCCGCACACTCGATACGCTCAAGGCTGGCCTGGAACGCTTCGCCACGGGCATCTACGCAATCTGGTATCCCGAGGTGCAACGACGGGAATCGACCCAGCTACCGGCCCAATTGAAGCGCCTGCCGCTCAAGAGCTGGCTGCATGTCTCACTGACCGTCAAACACCCGGTCGCGGGTGGCCTGGGCCTGCATGGCAGTGGCATGTTCATCGTCAATCCACCCTGGACGCTCAAGACCGCGCTTCAGGAAGCCATGCCGAAACTGGTCGAATTGCTTGGGCAGGACGGCGGCGCGAAGTTCACGCTCGAGTCATTGGATGGCTAAATCCGCACTTCTGCTATCACCAGAAAGTGCTTCATGCAAATCCTTTTGGCTATGAGTGGGATAAAACTAACTCATTTGAGTTAATCCCCTCGCACGTAGGGCAGACGACGAAGATACATTATCAGACAATTCAAACTGTCGTGATTGACCCCACGATAATTCATCCCGGCCCGCCTGCTTCGCGCAGCGGGCTTTTTTTTCGGCTTTGAACGTATGGGGACAATAGGCTGCGTGTCTCGATGCGCCAGCCTTGCAGGCGTAATCAGATTTCCTGTCTCTAGTCGCATGAACCGATTGATCTCAGTTCTTCTTGCCCTTGCCTCGGCAGCCTTCAGTGCAGGATGCTCCTCCTTCAATCTTTGGCGCGGCACCTACGAAGGTGTCCGCAGCCACGATGCCGCGGTGAATCCTATGACTCCGGAAACGGTAAGGCAGACGCTTCCGCCCTATGAGGATTATGAGCGGGAGCGTGACAGGGCGCGTGGCGGGAATCCGTCTACCCAGGACCAGTAACTGGCAGAAAGCTCGATCCCTCACCCACCATGGCATGCGATGCCTCGCATTGGAGCCGCGTCCATCCGCAGATCTCCGGTAGCAAGAAGCAAAAACCCGCCAGGCTTGCACAAGGCGGGTTGAATTCGACAAATCACCGCAACGATTCAGCGGTGATCAGCAGGGGAATATTATTTTGGCCCGTAGCGCCCAGAAGAAACCGCAGTAGACAGGGAAGAACATGAGCGCCCCTTCACTGCCGCGTAGCAGCCAACGGCTACGGCACAAGCGCCCTAACCTGCTGCGTGGCCGCCACGCGAAGGCGCCCAATGGCCTCAGACAACTCCACAGCCTCGCGTTGCTTTGGACCCAGTGGATCCACAGCGCAAATCGACACGCGCGCCATGATCTCTCGCCACTGGACGGCAGTAGGCGGTACTGCACCTCGGGCGTTCACAAAACCGCGCAACCAGTTCACAAATTCAACTTCACTCACTTCAAACCTCGACCATTAATGCCGGGGCATCACTTATCGATGCTCCCGCTCATACAGCCACCAAAACTCTGGACTGGACAAGGTTCAGTAAAGGCAAGGAACTACGATCGATACATAGAATTTTTCCTAAATTGCATCGACTCACTTCCGAGTGATTTGGCCCTGACCAGTCGGTCACGTGGCCAACATCGCTAACACGCCTACCGCTGTTGACCAGGGCTTGCATCGACCAATTGATGGCCCGTATTAGCCGCCACGCCTGAATGTTCCGAGTCGTCAATGCCCCCTAGATCTCCCAACGATCTGCCAGCCTCATGACGCCCCAGAGCGCGAAGAACACAACAAAATAGGCGAACATGGCAAACTTCCTTAACTGGTTGGTACAACTTCATTTCAGCAACCAGCAAGAGCGGATCCAACCATCCAGCTCCGAATTGAACCTAGGAAACTTCCCATTGCGGGACCACCGGCCGCGCCGACGCCGAAACAACCACTGCGAGCGTCGATGTACGTGGCGCATAGCCGGTCCAGCGCCATGCACTCCGACCAAGGCCCTAACGTCATGACAAGAATCCGAAGCATCGCCCTGGCCACCCTCCTCAGCATTTCATCTCTCGCCCATGCCGGTCCCAGCATTCAGGTCGGCTTCTCCCCAGAGGGTTCGGCACGAGAGCTTGTCCTGAAGACTATCGGTAGTGCGCAGCATTCCATTCAGATGCTCGCCTACTCGTTTCAAGCTCCTGACATCATGCAGGCGCTGGTTGATGCCAGGAATCGAGGCGTGGAGGTGCGCGTGGTAATCGACAAGAAGCGCAACCTGGGCAAGACGAGCTTGGCGGCCATGGACTTTGTGACCAGCAATGGTGTGGAACTGCGAACCAATGACCATTTCCACATCCATCACGACAAGACGATCATCGTCGATGGCAACACGGTTGAAACGGGCTCCTTCAACTTCGCGCCATCCGCCGAGACATCCAACTCCGAGAATGTGGTCGTCATTCGAGACATGCCGGAGATTTCACGCCAGTACATCGAGCATTGGCAATCACGGTGGAATCTGGGGAAGGCTTATCCGGCACGATAACGGAACCGCACCGGGAACCTTGGCGGCTGGTCGGTTCACGTAAATGGCGGTTCAGGGGCAGGGATTTGAAGCTGTCAATACTAGATTGCCCCGGCTTCGACTGGCGGGATGTCGTCTTGATCCTTCGCAGGCGCCAGCACGCGGTCACCTCTTCAGGTTATGCTCGGGCGTCATCGAGCCTTCCTTTGAGTACGATAGCCGCGCACATCCGCGTCGGGCCGCACCACATCTTCGGTTCTCCGATCGCATGAAACTCAAATTCCAGGCAAAGGTCGTCCCTTCGGGCAACGCAACGGCCGTCGAAGTTCCGAAGGATGGCATCGAGTCGTTCGGCGCGGGCGCGCGACCACCGGTCGCCATCTCCATCAACGGCCACAGATGGCGAAGCAGAATCGCCGTGATGAATGGCAAATGCTTGGTGGGTATCAGCGCGGCCAACCGGCGAGAAAGCGGTATCGCGGAGGGCGACCTCGTCGACGTTCTAATAGAACTCGACGAAGAGCCGAGAACACTGCCGGAACCGACAGACCTTTCTGAGGCCCTGAGGAAAAATAAAGGCGCCAGAGCCGCCTTTAATAGGTTGCCGTTTGGGCTCAAACGGAAGCACATCGCTGCGATTGAGGAGGCCAAGTCTCTCGATACGCGGCAGCGTCGCATCGCCAAGCTCGTCAGCGAACTGCAGCAAAGTTCGGCCTAACCCTTCGCCGCACACCGACGTGCTACGGCCGTAGCAGTTCAGCGAGACGGGTATCGACGCGGTTTAGGCTTCGACGCCGTGGCGGGATGACCCGCATCTCGCTGCAGTGCAGTCGGCAGTTCGGTCCTCAGCAATTCGATCCACGCGCGCGTTTTGGCCTCAAGGAACTTCCGCGACGGCATCATCAGGTAGACGCCGATAGCCGGGGAGCGCCACGCGGGAAGTACGACGCGTAGTTCGCCGTTGCGGATGTGGTCCACGGCCGAGAAGATCGGCAGCAGCGCAATGCCCAGCCCGCTGCTCGCCGCGTGGAGGACAACGCCAGGGTTGTCACCCACCAGTGGGCCGCTCGCGTCCAGCGTGAAGCTGCGTGTGCCGTCCGTCAGCGTCCAATCGGGCGTCGTGGACGGGTTGGCGATGCGCAGACAGGCATGGGCTGCCAGTTCTTCGACGGACTTCGGCGTGCCGCGCCGCTTCAGATAGGTTGGCGCCGCGCACAGCAAGCCGTAGGTTTCCCCAAGGGCCTGCGCCACCAGGTTCGAATCGGGGAGCCGTTGCGCCAGGTAGACGCTGGCGTCCACGCCTTCGGCAATCAGGTCCGGCGCGAATTGCGACGTGCCGTACTCCACTGTCACCTTCGGATACATCGCGCAGTACTTCGACACAAGCGGCACCACATAGCGTTCGCCAAACGCCGCCATGCAACGCACCCTGAGCCGGCCGGCCGGTTCGACATTTGCGCCGCCCACCCCGCTTTCCGCCTCGGCCACCATGTCGAGAATGCTCCGGCACTGGTCTGCATACCGCTCGCCGACGCTGGTCAGCGCCAGCCTGCGTGTTGTCCGTTGCAGAAGCTTGGCCTGCAGGCGCTTTTCCAACTCGGAAACCAGCCGCGAGACCTGCGCCGTCGTGAGCGCCATCTGGGCGGCGGCGGCCGTAAAGCTGCCCGCATCGACGACCCGCAGAAACGCTGTCATCGCATGGAGCAATCCATAGTCGAGATTCTTACGCATGACGTAACAGAGTTTCCGAGTTGACTGTATTTTTACATCGAATCGAAGTTTCTACTATCGATCCGTGCTCGGTTGCACAACCTCGTTGCCCCGCTACGAAACCGCGGCGGACGAGGGTTCGATAGTGGTTCGATTTCGGAGTGTCAAGCATGAACGGTGCGGAAAGTCTGTTGCGTTCGCTGGTGGCGTGTGGCGTGGAGGTGTGTTTTGGCAATCCGGGCACGTCGGAGATGCATTTCGTGGCGGCGCTCGATGCGGTGGATAGCATGCGCCCCGTCCTTGGCCTGTTCGAAGGCGTGGTCACTGGCGCCGCCGACGGCTACGGCCGCATGGCAGGAAAGCCCGCCGCCACGCTGCTGCATCTGGGTCCGGGCCTGGCCAATGGCCTGGCCAACCTGCACAACGCGCGGCGGGCATCGAGCCCGATCGTCAACATTGTTGGCGACCATGCAGCGTCCCATTCGCGCTACGAGGCACCGCTGACTTCCGATATCCAGGGATTCGCGCGGCCGGTATCGCAATGGATTCACTCATCCGCAAGCGCGCTGACGGTTGGCGCCGACGCCGCGCGCGCCGTGCAAGCGTCGATGGCGGCACCCGGCCAGGTGGCCACACTGATCCTGCCTGCGGATACCGCCTGGGGCCAGGCCGATTCCGTCGCGGCGCCACTGCCGCTACCGAGTCGGGCGCCGGTAAGCGGCGCCACGATTGCGAACATCGCCGCGCTCGTCCAGCGTGGCGTGAAGACGGCGTTTCTGCTGCGCGGTGACGCTTTGCAGGAACCGGCCCTGCACGCCGCAGGCAAGATCGCTGCGAAGACCGGTGCCCGCCTGCTTTCCGATACGTTCGCCCCGCGCCTGCAGCGTGGCGCCGGGCGCGTGCCCGTGGAACGCCTGCCGTACTTTGCCGAGCAAGTTGCGGATTTCCTGGCTGGCACCGAATTGATCGTGCTGGTCGGCGCGCAGCCACCCGTCAGCTTCTTCGCCTACCCTGACAAACCAAGCTGGCTGACGCCGGAAGGATGCCGGTTGGCGGTGCTCTCCCATGCGCACGAGGACGGCACCGGCGCGCTGGAAGCGCTGGCCGACGCGCTCGGCGCAAAAGGTTCGATCGCGGGTCGCAGCGTACGCAAGTACCTGGAGCCTTCTGCCAGCGGCCCCCTGACCCCCGAGTCGATCATGCGCAGCGTGGCCAGGCACCTGCCCGAGCAGGCCATCGTCACCGAGGAATCGGGCATGGCGATGGCGTACTACGGTCTGACCGAATCAGCCGCGCCGCACGATTTCCTGACGCTGTCCGGCGGGGCCATCGGCAGCATGATGGCGCTGTCGATCGGTGCCGGCATCGCCTGCCCGGACCGCAAGATCGTCAACCTGCTCGGCGACGGCAGCGCCATGTACACGGTGCAGTCGCTGTGGACGCAGGCTCGCGAGAAGATCAACGTTGTCAACGTCATCTACGCGAACCGCGGCTACAAGATCCTCAACAACGAACTGAAGCGCGTTGGCGCGTCACAGGACGGGGCGCGTGCCGCGTCGATGTTCGATCTGCAAGATCCATCGCTCGACTGGGTGGCACTGGCCACAGGCATGGGCGTGGAAGCGGTCCGCACGGTCTCTGCAGCAGACTTCGACGCCGCGTTCGCTTCCGCGATGCAGCGCCCCGGGCCGATGCTTATCGAGGCGCTGATCTGAGCGCGATGCGCTGGAGCCATTCCCGGGCGGCGAATCGAACCTGCCGATGCGACCACCGTATCAGCCGGAATCGGAAGCAGCGATCAACGCCCGCTGCCGGCTGACTCACACCCTTTCATCGACCGAAGAGAATCGATCATGCCAATGACCCACGTATCCATGCGCAAAGGCCAGCCCGCGGCGTTCCGCGCCGCGGTGTTGGAAGCCATACACGAGTCCCTGCAAACATCGCTTGATGTGCATCCGGAAGCGTTCTTCATGACCATCAGCGAACACGAGGATGCGAACTTCCACGCCAACATGACGTATCCGTTCGTGCGTTCGCCAAATCTTCTGCTCATCCAGATCACGCTGACAGCGGGCCGGTCTACCGGCGACAAGCAGCGGTTCTATCGCAATCTCGTCGCACGGCTCGAATCCGGTTCCGGCATCAAGCCGGCCGACGTGTTCATCAATCTGATCGAAGTCGCCAACGAGAACTGGTCCCCTGGCAACGGGCTACCAATCGCTACTGCGCTTCAGCCAGACGCAACTCATGGACCAGGCTGACAAGCGCGCGCAACCGTGCGGGCACGAAGCGATGGCCTGAGTGCCCTGTTGCCGGGCAAGAATCGTGAAAGCCGCGAACGTGTGGCACACCAGATCGATTCGAGCCCCGTGCTTGTCAACACCTTGGCCCACGAGCCGCGCGCACCGTTTGGCGACTTCAAGCATTCCGGGCTCGGGCGAGAGATGGGCCGATGGGGCATGAGCGCGTACCTTGAGCCCAAGACGTTGCTGACTTGAAGCAACGCCTGGGTCAAACGCTTGGGTCTTCAGCGGAAGTTCTCGCGCACCATTTCCAGTACATCCGCGCCACGTCCGTTGAGGATGGCGCGCACGGAGTACATCGCCATACCGATCACGGGGCCGGCTTCCAGGAAGGGTGGCTTGACCAGTTCCAGCGGATTGACGATCACGTTAAGCAGCGCGGGGCCGGGTTGCGACAGCCACTCCCGCACGGACGCGTCCAGCTCGGAGGCCTTGCGCACGGTCTTTCCCCAGAGGCCGATGGCCTCCGCCACCTTGCCGAAGTCTGGGTTTTTCAGTTTTGTAAAGGTGTCGAGCATGCCCTCGGCCTTCTGCTCGATCTCGACGAAACCAAGCTTGCTGTTGTCGAACACCACGATCTTGATGGGCACCTCTTCCTGGATCGTGGTGAGCAGTTCGCCGAACAGCATCGCAATGCCGCCGTCGCCGCACATGGCGATGATCTTGCGATCGGGGCATGCCTTTTGCAAGCCCAGCGCGCTGGGCAGGGCGCTCGCCATGGTGCCGTGCAGGAGACTGCCGAAGATCTGGCGTTTGCCGTTGGCATCGAACAGACGCAGCGCCCACACGATCGGACTGCCATCGTCAGCGCAGATCAGCGCATCCTCGGCGGCGTGCTTATCGATGATCGACGCGAGGTACGAACCGGGAATGCTGTCGTTGTGCCCCGGGATGAGAGGCTTCCTTGCCGCTGCCATCGCTTCGGCATAGCGCTTGATGTATTTCTCCTGGAATGACGCGTCCTCGCGCTGGTCCAGATGCGGTAGCAATGCCTGCAGCGTGGTCTGGATGTCGCCTACCGCGCCCAGCGTGATGGGGTGGCGCCGGCCCAGATGCGTTGGGTCGATGTCGATCTGCACGATCTTTGCCCCGTCGGGATAGAACTGGCGCCACGCGAAGTCCGCGCCGAGCAACAGCAGCGTGTCACATTCGAGCACCGCGTTATAGCCAGCTTCATTCCCCAGGATGCCCGTCATGCCGATGTTGTACGGATTGCCCGGTTCGAGCCAGTTCTTCGCGCGCGAGGTGTGAGCGACCGGTGCCTTGAGCTTTTCCGCGACGGTCATGATCTCGGCGAGCGCATGCTCGCAGCCGGACCCCGCATAGATGGCAGTTTTCTTGCCGGCATTTAGAACCTGCGCGATGGCTCCAATCTCCGCATCATTCGGCCGGATGGTCGGACGGCTGTGGTGCACGCGATAAGGGAAGTCCTCCTTCACTTCGCCATGGGAAATGTCTACCGGCACGATCAGCACGGCAACGCCGCGCCTGGCCAGTGCGGTCTGACAGGCCATCGCGGTTTTCCTGCGGGCCTGTTCTGGCGTCAGGATCATGTCGCAGAACACCGAGCATTCCTTGAAGACCGACTTGAAATCTACCTCTTGAATGAACTCGAAGCCCATCTCGCTCATCGCTACCTGACTGGCGATCAGGACAACCGGAGCGCGATTGCGATTGGCCTCGTACAGGCCGTTGATGAAGTGCAGACTGCCTGGGCCGCAGCTTCCGGCGCACGCCGTCAGGTTGTTGGTGTATAGCGCTTCAGCGCCTGCGGCGAAGGCGCCCGCTTCTTCGTGACGAACACCGACCCAGTCGATGGAACTTCGATCGAGGTGTTCGGCGATCAGGTTGAGGGTGTCGCCGACGATGCCATAGCAGCGCTTGACGCCAGCCTGCTCGAGTACCTCTACGATGATCTCCGCAACTTTCTTGCCCATTCTTATCTCCTCTACGCTGGAACTGGAAAGCTGGCGAGGGTCCGCTTCGCCATCTTGTCACCCCTATGGCCCCGGAGATCGACGAACATTCTTTGGTTCGCCAGTGGAAAGCCGAGCTTGCTGTGCCTGATGTCCGTCGTTCGTGAGAGCCAGGCCGCGCTGTTGCGTCAGATCAATCGCACGCCGAGAGCATCGGGGCGACCCAGACCAACGCACACAGCAGTTGCTCCAACCATACCTGTCGCACCCTCCCCTTCACCTCATTGCGCGGTTTTCGCTCCAGACCACAAACAACAACCGTTCGGCGAAGCGCCATGCGCCTTCTTGCTTGACGAAGGAATCGGTGTACCGAAGCGCGGCGATCATTACTTGTCGCGCTTCACCGTCCACTGTTACGTGGCGAGCCAGGCAGAATGTTTCTCCCTTCGCGCGGTCAGATGTCAGATCGAACAAGGTGCTCTGACCAGGACAATGCATGGTGCGTAGTACTGATTCAGGTCAGCGAAAACCGGCATCCCGCAGGTCGAACGGCGGTTATCAGGGCGTGCAAGCAAGGCGCAGTCCAAGTCGTCGCTCATATCGCTAGCAACCTGGGCTTTCGGCTGGGCGCCACAGTTTTGCCCGCGCCGGACGTTTCGAGTTTAGATAGCCTCATCCGATGCGTCCAAGACCTACTATTTATCTGTCCGATACCCTTGAGGCATGAAATGGAACTGAGGCATCTGCGCTATTTCGCGTGCGTCGGCGAGGCGGAGCACTTCGGGAGGGCAGCGAAGGTGCTCAAAATCGCACAGCCAGCGCTTTCGCGGCAGATCCGGGATCTGGAAGCTGAGTTGGGCGTCGCGCTCTTCGATCGCTTGCCGCGCGGAGTACGGCTAAATGCTGTGGGGCGCTCATTTCTCGACGACGTCCGTCGTATTCTGCGCGAGGTGAATGAGGCGAAGCTTCGGGTGGAGCGGATCGCCGCCGGTCAAACCGGAACGCTGCGAGTGGGATTCGGTGAAACCCAGGCGTGGCATGGTGCCGTACCTGACTCGCTACGCGCGTTCAGTGAACAGCACCCGGCTGTGGAACTCGAACTCCATGCCATGGCTTCCAGTCGTCAGATTGATGCGGTCAGCTCGGGAAATCTGGACGCAGGATTCATCTTCAGCCTGACAAAGCCCCCTTCGGAGTTCGCACATCGAAATGTCGCCAGGCACAAGCTGGTGCTGGCCGCACCGAAGGATCATCCCATCATGTCGCTCGACAGCGTGCGCTTGCGTGAACTCCGTGATGTTCCCTTTATCTGGTTCCATCGGTGGGTCTATCCACTCTTCCATGATCGCTTAATACGCGCGTGCCTTCGCGACGGGGCTCTGGCGCCACAAATTGTCCAGCAGGTCACAGATCATGCGACGATGCTCAGCTTGGTATCTTGTCGCCTCGGTGTCGCCTTCGTCAGCGACGCGACGCGGTGGCAGTGCCCGGCTGGCGTGGCCCTTCGCCCTGTCGACGATTTGAACTTTCCATTGCCGTTCTATTTGATCTGGAAGAAAAACAATTCCTCGACACTACTGCGCGAGTTTCTGGAAAACGTCTGGACGGTAACGAGTGCGCGCGATAGCTGACGGCAGCGTCGCATGACCGCGATCGCCGTACACCTCGAACCTGTCGGATGCCTCAGAAGAGGCGCTATGAAACGCTTCCAACAGACAGTTGACCCAGAGGACTGGAATCGGCGCCCATAGCTGCTGCGCCGCTCCCCAATCTGCGGCGAAAGCCTGAGGGCTTCCGCTTTTCTTCGCTGCGGGAGCCATAGGGCTTACAGCCCCCTCTTACCGAGGCCGTTAGCGCACGCTCGCAAATCCGGCTTCACACACTCCGCATGGGTAATCTGGTAAGCAGTGATGATCTCTTCCGCCGACCAGTGGTTTAACGCGCAGACTGCAACCAGCAGCAGCTTGCGGTCTAACACCGGTTGCGCCTCCTGTTCCCGGGTAAGCCGCCGCAATGCCGGCAGAGCGGCGGCGGCCTCCTCCCAGAAACTGGTAGGCGTTCTTGGCCTTCCCTTTGGGCCAATTGAGTCGCCCATCAAGACCGGATAGGTTGGGAAGCGGGACGTTTCGTGCCCAGAGGTAGCCGGGCTACCTCATTCATTCACGGCATCGCGCAGCAGCTGTGTGACAACAATTCGATCATCGAAGGCGTGATCAATGGAATTGGTGCAATGGGGACGTCGTCCAGGTAGGGGCGATTTCGGGGTGCCCATTTCGAGGCTCCGTGCGAAACGTATCGGCCTCGCTATCCTCCTTGCTATCGCTACTGGCTCGGGACATGCCGAATCGCCGGACGCGGGTGGATGGAAATTTGCAGTCGCACCCTATCTCTGGTTACCCAACGTGAGCGGTGCTTTCAGCTTCTCCGGAAACTCATCAACAGGAGGGGGTAGGCTCGACCTGGGAACCGGGCCGGACAGCTATCTCCAGAATCTGCAGTTTCTTCTGATGGTGCAGGCCGAAGCCAGCAAGGGGGACTGGGCGATCATCGCTGATGGGGCATATCTCGACTTCAGCCACCAACAAACCACCCTCAATGCCGTCGGCGCCGGGAGCGGCGCCGTGGTTGCCATCCCTCGCGAGTTGGCGACGAATACAAGCAGTAGCCTGAGCGGTGGGCTGTTCGGGCTTGCCGCTGCCTATACCGCGGTGCGATCGCAATGGGGAACGGTCGAGCCGCTCGGCGGGCTTAGATACCTGAACCTCAGCGCCAGCGCGAACTGGACACTATCCGCCACGTTCACGCAGCAAGGCGCGACTCTGGCGACGCAGGGAAGCCTGTCGCAGACAGCGAATATCTGGGATGGGATTATTGGTGTTCGCGGTCGACTACGTCTCGGAAACCTTGATAGGTGGTATGTGCCGTACTACGTCGACGTCGGGACCGGCTCTTCCAGATATACCGTGCAAGCGTCCGGTGGCGCGGCCTATGCGGCAAGCTGGGGAGATGTGCAATTGACCTATCGCTACTTGACGTATCAACTCCGCAGCGGCGACCTTGTTCAAAGGCTGACGTTGAAGGGCCCCATGCTAAGCGTGGCCTTTCGCTTCTAAATACTCGTTTGCCATCAGCGCGCCTTCGCGCCCCACCTCAGGGACTGGCAATCAAGTCGTCCGGTGTTATCCCTGCAATGGTCGTGCAAACGATCCATACCTAATGACCGCCTGGGAGTCGGTAGTCGCCTGCGATACAACTTCGTGGCTCGCTGTCGGTCACTGCAAGCCGGAATGGCCAAATACCGAACGGCTCCGGCCAGCTTATCCAGCACGCCGGCTGCCTCATAAGGCTCGGTAGCCGCCTTCTGTGCCAGGAAGCCCTTGCCTGGATAGGCGGAGGGCCGAGACCGGCCATTTGCCGACGTTCGTCAACGGCTCCAAATAGCCTCTCGAACGTCGGCCTCCGCGCCCGGCCATCTGGCATTCGAGGGCTACCGATGCAAGTCGCAGGATGGAGCTGTCAGAATACAAGCGTTGCTGTTGCCAAGACAGTGGCAGTGCTATCCAGCCGGTTCTTGCTGGTGACCGTAGGCACCCAGCGCACGCTGAATGAAAGCGGCGCCTTGCCGCCAAGCTTGGTGTCGTACGTGACGATCGGCCCGATCGTGAAGTCGTGGCCGCGGAAGCCATTGAGGCGGTCGGCCGTGGGCCCGGTGTCGTTACCCAGTTGCTGAACCGTGCCCATGACGATCCCTGTACCCCAGGCGCCGAACTTCTTCAGCCCCATGACATCGAGCGTGAACAACGGTGCATTCTGATAGTTAGTGGCGCTGTTGCGCGTATAGAACTGGAACGCAGCCACGCCGTTAAATTCGAGCCCGTATTGCGGCATCACGTGCGTGAATGCGGCCTGCGGCACGAAAGTCCAGTTGTTCAGGCTCGGATTGGCCAGCGCGTTCTTGTCATATTGCCCAGTGGGGGCCCAGACATTAAAGCTCAAGGCCATGTGGCTGTTCTTCGAGAAGTGAAAGCCGGCGATGATCGGGCTGAAATAGATATCGTAAAGATTCGACGCCCGATCCGAGATGCCTCGAGAGAAGCTGGCGCCGCCGGCGGTCACGCCCGCGTTGGCGTGCACCGAAGTCCAGACATAGGGTAGCGTGAAGCTCGAGGCAAAATTCCAGGCGCCCGGGCCCGTATCCCACACCTTCATCAGTGTGGCCAGCGTGAACGCGATCCTCGCGTCGACGCCCAGCGTGGTACGGCCACCGATCGGCACCTGGCGACCGCCGCTGACCGATCCGTCCATGTAGAGTTGCTGGAGATTGGCTATCCATACCGGCTGGTCCGGGATGACGGCAACATTGGACGACACGCTGGTGCCCGCCACCGGTCGGCCCAAAGCGCCCTCCGTGGCATGTCCAGCCAGCGGCGCCATCAGACTGCCAGCGGCGATGGCGGCCAGGACGGGGCCACTTGCACGCTTCATGGTATGTCTCCGTGTTAAGAGTGCTGCCACGACTTACAGTGGGTGCGGATGCGACATTGCGAGGAAACGCGAAGACGCGCTTCACCCTTGGCCAACGCCATCCAGGAGAGGACAAAGGCGTTCTCAGATCCAGAATGCCGCCTTCGTCCAAGTACCTTCCGCCTTCCCCGGCGCGCTCTGCTTAATCCACCGCCTGAGCCTGCGGAAAACTCCATACGCCACGGACAACCTCGGCGTGCGGCCGATACAGGCGTACGGTGTAGTTCCACCCGGGGACGATCGGCAGGCAGTTGGGCAACTGTCCGTTACACCCGCCGAACTGGATCGGAATCGACCCGTCACTGTTCTTCTGCGCTGTGATGTTGTTGACGGTGTAGGCATTGGCCGCGTTTCTCTGGAAGTAACCTTCGGCGTTGTAAACGCTGATCGACCAGAATCCATCCACGGGCACATCCTTCACGTTCACCCGATACACGGTCTTTCCGTCGTTCTTTTCCGGTGTGATGTTCAGGTAGATGGCGTCCTTGTCGGGGTTGCCACCCCAGCCAGCCGCCGTGCCCATCAGGTGGCGCACCGGATCGACCTCGCCCTTCTTGCCGAATGACCTCTTGAAGTCCGGTGTCGTGGCCGACAGTGCCAGCAGCGCGTCACGCACCTTCTTCTGGCTCGCCTGGTCCCAGTTGGGCACCTCCAGCTTTCCCGTCGATTTTTGGCTGACCTTGATGTCGTCCTGCAGCGCATGGACTTGCTTCAGGTCATTCGAATCGTTCGGATTCACCAACGTGCGGATGGCTGCGGCCACATAGCGCGTGCCGACGTTCTCGCGCGTCAACGTATGCGTGCCGGCACCGTAGAACACATTGGGTACATAGTGGTCCTCGCTGATAACCTGCAGCGACATGAAGCGCTTGCCCGGGTCCGGCATGGTAATTGTCACCGGGCCAGCATCGAGATCGAACACGCCCGAGGAATACAACGTGTCACGGTTCAGGCGGATGACTGCCTGGTCATCAATCGACGCGGGCTCACGCCGGTGCTGCAGCTTACCCACGCCACCCTGCTTTGCCACGCCGACGATATACATATCGGACTCCGCCCGCACGAAGTTGTCTACCGTGACCGGCACGGGTGCGCCAGTCGCCTGAGCAGCGGCAATCTGGCCATAGGTCGTACCCACGCCAACGAGCGCGAAGCCCATCAAGGCGTTGGAAATCATTGTTTTCTTCACAGTTCCCCTCCGTCGTATCGGGTTTTCGTAATCACACAGGCGCCTCGGCGCCTGTGCCTGATTTTTACTCGGCCGCCACCATAGGCGGCTGGCGCCATTGGCCGGACAGCATCTCCTGTTTCGGCAAGTACACGCGCAAGATGGCATAGAAAGACCCTTCAGGCGCCGGCAGCCAGTTGCTCGCCTTATCCTTGCCTGGACTGTCCTTCTGGACATACAGGGTGAGCCCACCGTCGCGATCGCGCTTGAGTTGGCCGAGCATCGAAGCGTTGATCAAATACCGGTTCAGAGGGTTAGCCACCAGCAGCTTGCTCTGGCCGTCATACATCGTCAGAGACCAGAACGCGTTGGCCGGCGGCAGTTTGTCCTTGTCGAAATGCAGGGTATAGCGCGTGGCGGCAGCATCCAGCGGCTTGCCTGCGACATCCAGGAAGTAGCCGGGATAAATCGCCTCTTCCGCCGAGTTACCGAATATCCCCAGTACTGCCGCTGCATAGCGGTACATATGGTTGTTCTTCAGGTGCTCGCGTGTACCAAACAAGTCGCCGCTGGTGAGCTTCCTGGTGTCCAGTTGCGTCTTCTTGAATTCCACGAACTGCGACTTGCCATCAGCCATGCCGGCCGCCATGGCCTTCTGTATCTCTGGCGATAGCGAGTTTTTGTCGAACGACAGGCCGCGGCCCACACCGATTTTTGCGAAGCGCGCCATCACCTCCTGCTCGCTCGGCACCGTCGGGGCGAACTGCAGCATGAAGTTCAGGTAGCGGAAGAAAGCCAGCGAATCCGTGGCATCCGCGACGGGCTTCGGCCAATCGACGGGAGAGGCTGGCGCTGGTGCCGGCCTACCGAGAAACGCGCTCAGCGTCCGCACCTTGTAGCCGTTCTGGATGGCACGCACCCGGCGCAGGTCCTTGGCATTGAAGAGCTGCGTGCGATAAATAGCATAGGCAATACTGGATTCGCTGCGAATCACGGCCTTCACGTTGGCTGGCTTCTCGCCGCTCCAGTCGGGGCCCACGATCATGTAATTTCCGCCCTGGTTGCCGCTGGTGCGAGTGCCAAGATAGGCGAAGTTGTGCGTATAGAGATCGATCAGCTGGACGGAGTAGTAGCGCTTATTCTCGATGGGCGGCAACGTCAACACCAGCGGCTCCGCGCGCAGGTCCATCCAGACGAAGGAATATGGCGTGTCCGAATTGGGCGTGATGATCGCCGTGTCGTTCGGCGTGAAGACGTTGGCCGTGTTGCCTATCTGGTTAAACGGCGCTTTGAAGTTCGGACCGCCCTGGTCGACCGCCTGGGCGTAGAGCGTCTTGTACGCTTCGACGACCGGGTAGCCGTAGATGTAGGCTTCGCGCGCGATGGCGGGAACTTCCGCTTCGTTGACTGCGCTCGCGGCTCCCTCGTCATTTGCCTGTTCCGTCGCAGGACCAATCTTCACGGACTGGCATCCCGACAACGCAAAGACCGACAGCAAAGCGGCCACCAACAGATCCTTCATCGACATCACGGCTCCCAGACATTACAGCAGACGGTTACATGCGCCACGTGCAGCACACATGGAGAATTGCGACGCCCAACAGCACGCGTTCACGGTCGGATTCCACTGCCCGCACGATGATCTCGGCCGCCTTTCTCGAGGGCGAGGGGGACGACACCAATGTGCCGGTTCAGAAAGGCCAACTGTGCCGCGATGCTACTTGCGAACGCCGGTTCATCGTGCAAATGCAGCTCAAAGTGGTTGCCTTCCACGAGATGGAACTCGCAGTACGGTATGCGCCTGGACGCCCGTCGCGCGGCACTGGCCGGCGTGATCGTGTCACGGGTTCCGGCCACGATCAACGTAGGCGCGGCGACCTTGTGCGCGTGCCGAATCGGGCTGTAGAGTGGCACCTCCAGAAAGATGCGGGACAGTACCTTGTTCTCCCACGCCGTTCCCGCAGGCAGCAGCCTTGCATAGCCATGCCAGGCGTCGTCGCCGGTCAACGCGGCCATATCGCCGTGACGACCGATGATCGGGCTGTAGTGCTCGCGACGAATGACGCTGCCGCAAAGGTCACGCATCGCCGCAAGCATCATGCGCAGCAAGAGATGGACGGGTACCTGCTTCATGCTGGCCAGCCCGCTGACATGCGGGACTTGGGCAATGACGGCTCGGACCCGATGATCTGCAGCAGCAGTCTGGATGACGTGTCCGCCCGAGAACGACGTCCCCCACAACACCATGCGATCGGCGTCAACCTCTGGGAGTGAGCGCACATGTGCGATGGCGGCGGCCCAGTCCTGCAGGTGGCGGCGCGGGCTGACCCAGTGCCGCGGCTCCCCTTCGCTGTCACCGAAGTTCCGGTAATCGAAGAGATATGCGGCGTAGCCTTCGGCCACGAACCGCTCGGCAAAGGCTGGCAGACCGGCGGCGCGAATGGCGCCGAATCCATGCGCCATGATGACGACGGGCGGGCGCGTCCCCTGGCTCGGCAGCATCAGCGTGGCCGCGCAACGCTCACCGTGGCTTTGGAAGGAAGAATCAATGCTGACCATGCAGGGCTCCGATGCGGAATGCGGCTGAACCTCACACGGCTGTTTCGTCCATGCCGGTTGCCACAAGGTCGCCGGCTGGCCGGCCGCGCGCCACCGTCGTAGTCGTTGCGGCACGGACGAACCTCAGCGCTGGATCGTCGATCGGATGCCTCGTCAACATCTCGCGATCGGCCGCGAAGTTGTGGAGAACGCGCCAGGGAGGCGTCCGGCCCTGGCGAGGCAAGGTGCTCCGGCCGCGTTGCACGTAACCGGACTGCAGGGAATCCATGACCGTTTCTTCCAGCATTTCCCCGGCTGGGGCGAATGGCGTTACGACGTCGTAGCCGTGGCGGTCCATGTGGTTGAGCAGGCGGCAGATGTAGTTGGCAGCCAGGTCGACCTTCAATGTCCACGATGCGTTGGTATAGCCAAACAGGTTGGCCAGGTTGGGCACGTCCTGCATCAGCACGCTCTTGTAGGTCATGAGGCTGCTGGGGTGCCGCGGCTGCCCGTCCACCTGTACCTCCATGCCACCAAGGGACTGGAGCTGAAGCCCGGTGGCCGTGATGATGATGTCAGCCTCGAGGCTCTTGCCCGACTTCAGACGGATGCCGGTTTCGGTAAAGGTCTCGATGTGGTCCGTCACCACAGAGGCCTTGCCTTCGCAGATAACCTTGAAGAGATCGCCGTCAGGCACTGCGCACAACCGCTGGTCCCACGGGTTATAGCTGGGCGAAAAGTGCTGCATTTCGGCGCCATGACCGAGCTGTTGTTCAACATGCGACAGCAGCCAGGAACGGACGCGCCGCGGCCACCGCTTTGCGGTCCTGTAGATGAGGCGCTGCAAGCGGATATTGCGCCACCGTGCCAGGCCATACACCCAGCGTGCGGGCAGTATCGTTTGCAGGACGGCAGAGATCTTGTCATATGCCGGCACCGAGAAGACGTAGCTGGGCGAGCGCTGCAGCATCGTGACGTGCGACGCCTGACCGGCCATGGCCGGCACCAGCGTCACCGCCGTTGCGCCACTGCCGATCACGATGACGCGCTTGCCCCGATAGTCCAGGTCTTCAGGCCAGTGTTGCGGATGAACGCAGATGCCCCGGAACCACTCAAGGCCGGCAAAGTCAGGCCGGTGCCCGTGGTCATAGTTGTAGTAGCCCGTGCAGGGGATCAGGAACTTGCAAGTGAGGGTACAGGTATCGTGGCTGCCTTCCTGCTGCGTGGTGACGGTCCAGTACCGGTCCTCGCTCGACCACGATGCCCGCAGGACTTTCTGCCCGAACTGAATGCATTCGTCGACACCGTATTCGCGCGCGGTATCGCCAATATAGCGACGGATCGAAGGGCCGTCGGCAAGGACTTTCAACTCGTGCCAGGGGCGAAACTTGTAGCCGAAGCTGAACATGTCCGAATCTGACCGGATGCCGGGATACCGGAACAGGTCCCAGGTCCCACCGATGGCACTGCGCCGCTCCAGGATGCCGACGCGCTTGTCCGGACATGCCTCAGCCAGGTGGCATGCCATGCCGATGCCGGATAGTCCGGCACCGATAATCAATACGTCGTAATTGGCGTTCACGCAGCGTCTCCTTATGGCTTGCCTTGTCGTCCGGAAACTGTAGCGCGTGGAGCCAAGCGACTCTTGACGTCACGAGACAATTAATTTACGTTACGAGCCATGGATGCCCTCGTGCGAACAAGCGGACTGCGTGGATACCCGGCACTGATGCGCGCCATGGGTTGCGACCCCGCGCCGCTGCTGCGGCGCTATCACGTCGACGAAGGGACGCTCGACAGCGACGACGCCATGATTTCCCTGCGCGCTGTCGTGCATCTTCTGGAGGCCAGCGCGGAACAGACCCGGACCGCTGACTTCGGCCTGCGCTTGTCCAAGCACCAGAGCATTGACGTGCTGGGGCCCTTGAGCATTGCGTTGCAGAATGCAACGACAATCCGCGCTGGTATGGATTTCGCGGCGCACCATATGTTTGTGCATAGTCCGGGTCTCGTCTACACAGTCCACGAGCACAGCGAGATTGCGAAGGATGCGGCCGAGGTCTCCATCGAGATACGGCTCTCGCGGCAGCCGGCCCAGCGGCAAGCCATTGACCTGTGCCTGGCGGATATGCACAACTTCACCCGGCTACTCGCCGGCGACCGATACGCGCTTCGCGCGGTGTCCATTCCTCACACGCCGATTGCGTCGCTTAGCACCTACGAGCGCTTCTTTGGCGCCAGGGTATTGGTGGAGCAGCCAAGGGCCAGTCTGCATCTCAGCCGCAGCACGCTTGCGGCCGACCTGCTGGGCGTCGACGCGACGTTGCGGCGGATCGCGGAGGACTATATCTTCCGCAACTTCCGCAGCGAGCACGGCAGTGTTTCGGATCGTGTCCGGCAGGTGCTGCGCGACACGCTGGGCACGTCGAGCCACAGCAAGGCCAGCGTGGCCGATCTGCTGGCCATGCACCCGCGCACGATGCAACGCCGCCTTGCCGCGGAGGCAACCAGTTTCGAGGCCATAAGAAACGATGTGCGCAAGGAATTGGCGATGCGCTATTTGTCTGAAACCAATCTGCCTCTCGGGCAGATCACCCTGCTTCTTGGCCTTCCCGCCCAATCTGCATTGTCGCGGGCCTGCCGTCAGTGGTATGGCGCCGCCCCTTCGACACTGCGCAAACATAAACGCACCGCAGATTGATGAGTGATTCGCTGCCAGGCTGAAAAATCCCCTCGACATGTGTGATCGTGAGGGGCTTCTCAACGGTCCGCGACTGGGGAGAGGATGCCGACGTCGCGCTCTGTGAGAGGCTGATCTTACGGCCGTCCGGATCACCGCTACCGCTCAGGGAATCCTTTTACCGCGTAACCCGGTCGACGCTGGCCGCAGCTTCCTTCCGAGCCGAAGATACTCTGCAGGACTTAGTTTGCTAAATGACGTCTTTCAGGTTCATGCTGGGCGCAGCAGGGCAACCCCGACGGCCGATCATCCGCCAGCCAAACCGGCACGCGAACGACCCTCTGTACGTCGGCAGGAGACGTCTTGTTATGACGTCACCGAACGGCAGTTCCGGGTCGGGCAGAGTCGGTCGCTGCGGTCATCTGCATGACCAGAACTTGGCCAGAGAGTTACGCATCCCACTTCGCGCGTGGCGTCGATCTTGCAGCCCAATTACACGGTTCACTGAACTGGGATGAATTGATCTGGCATGCGAGCGATTTGATGGCGGTCGCCGGGGAAGAGCCCAACCGGCCACGCCCAAAAGCCGGCGTCACGATCACGTTCAGAACAGAACACACCGATCGCGACAGCCAAAAACAAAACAGCCGGCCAATCGGTCGGCTGTTCCCTTAAGAAGCCGCTGAAGGCTTGCGGAAGGTCTAGCTCAAACGACCACCCTTCCGCCCGCCTTGCGAACGCCGCCTTACTGCTTCGTGGCGGTGGGGGCCGGCGCGACCTTCTCAGCCGCTACGGGGGTGGCCTTCGCTTCTGCCGGAGCAGCAGCCTTCGCCGTGCTCACCTTGGTGGCCTTGGCGTGCGTGGTGGCGTGCTTATGTGTAGCGGCCTTGGCGGGTGCTTTCACAGCGGGAGCCGGCGCGGCTTGCGCAACCGGGGTGGCCGGTGCCGGGGCAACAGCGGGAGCCGGGGCAACGCCTTGGGCGAAAGCGGCGCCGGTGATGGCGAGAGAGGCGACAGCGGCGAACAGCTTCTTCATGATGAATCCTTCTTTGAGGTTAGAGGCACAGCAAGTTGCCGTGCTTGCCCATAAAAACGACCCGCGTTGACTTGGCGTTGACGATGAGGTTGTGACAAACCGTAAGCGATGTTTCTGCAGAGCCCATCGCCAGTACGTGTGCCTCGCCCCGAGAATTCACCAAAGGGTGACGGAGCGCTCGTCGTTCAGTTCGAAGCGCAAAGAGATGGGGCACGGCGAGATGCCGAGCAACTCGCGGGGCTGCTGCGCACCCGCAACGCCTTGGTGAACGCACTGGCTCCATCCAGGTGATACGGGCAACTAGAGCCTCGTCTGCTTGGCGAATTGGTAGGGATCGCGGTTTGGTAGGCCAGGCGCTCGTCGGCTTAGGGCACGGTTCGGCCAGGAGCGGCCGTTGCGCACTGCCAGCCCCCCATTACCATGGGTCACATGTCTGCTCTAGCTTTTCTTCGCTTTCCCGTAGCGCACCCAAAAAGCGTCCGCGATTATGAGGGCAACTAGTTTGGGGTGATGGCGTCCTACGGTTTCACACGAGAAGGGGTAATAGCATGGCTAGGCGATTTCTCTATTTAAACATCGGCTTTGCTGGATTTTGCATAGCAGCAATGGGCGCGATAACAGGGTTTATCGGCTTCGGGATCGAGACGCGGTGGCTGTCTCTGCTTGGCTTTGGTATCACGATATTCGGAGTTCTAGTCGGTTTCATCGGCATTGTGCTCGGCTGGATAACGATCGGCGGGCAAGCCATAAGTGGGAGCGTTAGCGCGGCCAATGAACTCGCTGCGAGGATCAAACGATTCCGAAAATAGAACACCTCTCCGAGGTGGCGACCGTTGGCATCGGCGCGTATCAGCCACTCTTCCCGCTCGCTTTGAACGTCTCAGAAGGGTCGGAAGGCGCCGACCGGGCGCCCTCTCCTTACATCACCATATCCGACTGCGGATTCGACTGGTCGTCGCGCCGTGAGTTGCCGCGATCGTATCAGTCGGCAATGGTCTCCAACGCCCTGCCTCGGGTCTCGACGCCGAACCTGCTCACGATCCCTGCGGCCGCAAGGAAGCACAGCGCACCCAGGCAGAACACGCCAGCTTGCCCAGCAACCGGCAATATCAGACCCACCAGCGCCGGGCCCAACAACGAACCCACCCGCCCGACCGTCGATGCCATCCCGCATCCAGAGGCGCGTGCACGCGTGGGATAGAGTTCAGGCGTATAGGTGTAGAGCACCGCCCACATACCGAACATGAAGAACTGCATCATGCCGCCTGAAAGTATCAGCACCGTGGCGTCTGGATTGGAGCCCGCCAGGCTGCCGTAGATGAACACCATGCATGCACCGCCCACCAGCGTCGCCACGCATGCCGGCTTGCGTCCCCACCGCTCCACTGCCCATGCGGCCCACAGGAACCCCGGAATTCCTCCGATGGAAATATAGACCGTGTACAGGACGGATTTGGTCACCTCCACCCCGGACTGTTGCAGCAACGCCCCAATCCAGGTATTCAGCCCATAGAACCCCAGCAAGGCAAAGAACCACAAACCCCACACAGTCAGCGTCCGGCTGCGATACTCACGAGACCAAAGCACACGCGGACCCGATGCGTTTGACTCCGCCATGGTGATCACGGGGCTGACTTCGGGCAACGCATCCAGCTTCAACCGCCGCATCACCGAATGCTCGATGCGCTCGACAATGTCGGCCGCTTCAGCATGCCGGCCCCGCGATTCCAGCCAGCGGGGGGATTCCGGCACGTAGCGGCGGATGACAAGCAGGAAGACGGCCGGCACGGCACCGAGCAGGAACATCGTGCGCCAGCTATAGGCACTCAACACGTAGTACGACATCAAGCCGGCGCAGATGAAAGCAATCGGCCAGTTTCCGTCCATCAATGCCAGATACTTGCCACGCTGGCGTGCCGGAATAAACTCCGACAACAGCGTCTGGGCCAACGGCAGCTCCATACCCATGCCAAGGCCAAGCAGTATCCGATAGGCGCCGAGTTCCATTGGACTGCTCGCCGTGGAACAGAGGTAGCTGCCAACTCCCCAGATGATCATGCTGAACTGGAAAACCGGCTTGCGGCCAAACCGGTCCGCCAGTACCCCAGAGCAGATTGCGCCGATGGCCATCCCGACGAAACTGGCACTGCCGAGCATCCCCGCCTGCGCGGAGGTCAATCCGAACTCTGTACGGATCGACCCCAGGAGATAGGTCATCATGGCCAGGTCGAGATTGTCGAAGAAGAAGGCCATGGCAATCACGGCAAACAGGAATCGGTGGTACCCGCACACGGGCAGTCGTTCCAGCCGGTCGCCTGTGCGCACGCGCATCAGCTCGAGCGGTGTGTGTTTCATGTTGTCTCCAGTAGTTTTGATGCCAGCGCCTGAAGGCGCTGATCACAATGGGATGACGCATCGATGCGTCATCGCTTTCTACTGTCGCGTGGAGACGTAGTCGAGGCCCGTGCGGAAACGCCAAGGTCTGTCTCGAAGGTGCCAAGCCACTCACGTGGTATCAAAAAAAAAGAGGGATGCCTGAGCACCCCTCTTTTCGTCAGCCGTCAGCGCGCAGCCGTTACCTTGTCGCGAACTTGTGCGGATCAAATGCCTCCGGCGGCAAGCCGGACAGCGTGGCACCGGACTGGAATGGATAGCGTAAGTATGGAGCCTTTGGTTGCCCCGGCGGCGAGTACTGGTCATCCGCGAGGATGCGTTTCTTTGCACTCAGTTCGCGAATCTCGCATCGATAGGCAATGATCTGATTCGCCGCACCGTCCTCGATCGGCGAATAGTCCTTCTCAGGTCGGAACTTATCCAACGCCTGGTTCTGATGTGCCCGCACTTCGTCGGTGCTCTCCCGGAGTTTCACTTCACATCGCGCGATCACGCTATAGTACTCAAGGCTCGTGTTCTGTCCCTTGGGCGCCTTCAACAAGGCCACCGGTCGATCCACTTCGATAGTGATCAGGGGATTCGCCCGGATCGCCGACGCGAGCTTGCCAAATCTCGAGCTATGGATCAGGAACGCGTCGCCGGTAAAGGTAAAGCTCTGCGCGGTGATGTAGGGGAACGGCGTGTCATGCACCGCCACCCTGCAGATCAGTTCATTCCTGAGGAATTCCTCGATCGCGGGCCAGTCTGCCCAGGCCAGATCGGTCCGGCGCATTTCGTTGTGCAAGTAGGAAGGTGTCTCGATGGTCATGATCGGGTGGGTTCACTGTTGAGTCCTGAACAACCGCAGCTGCTTTCGTTCCGGACCTAAACCAATGCCGCGCAGCGGCCGGCGAAGGGCATCGGCCAGCCACTCGAGCAGGGTTTCAAGTTGTGGGGGAAGCGGAGAAGCGTGGTCGCGCGGGATGGCGTCCGCATCGAAAGCTGGAAACAACGCCACCTGCGACTCACCCCCGCCCCTCGGGCTCACGACCACCGGAATGCATCGGTTGGGAGTCTGCGCAAAGGCGGCCAGGCTGTCGCACTTGTTTAGGTAGACCTCGTCGACGCCAAACTGCCGCACGGCAAGCTGGAGTTGCGCGACATCCAGCATCCCAATCCGACGCGGTCGCCCGGTCCCCGTGCCATATTCGTTCGACAGCATCCGGATCGCCACACCGATGGAGAACGCATCCCCTTCCGCGAGCAACGCCTGTGGATCAAAACGGACGGCTTCGTCGGCCCTTCCCCACCCCTCTCGTCCGGCCCGGGCGCAATAGGCCTCGGACCGCTCCGCACCGAGCTCCGTTGGCAACGGCCCGCTGCCCACGCGGGAGACGATGGCCTTGGCCACGCCGATTGTCTTGCGGTGATACTGACAAGGGAGGTCGCCCCCCACGAAGGCGTAGGAAGGCAGAGTATGGCTGGACGTCACCCAAGGTTGAGCACCCTGCACAACATCCAGCATGACCGACTGTGCGCCCTCGAAGAGTACCCGCGCACCGCGTTCGACCCGCTCCAGCAGTGCGGCCGGATTGTCTGTCACAAATGGTTTGACGACCCGCCACGCCTGGCGCATTCCATCCATGAAGATTGACAATTCCTCATCGCTGTCCTGCGCAGCCAACCGTGCCATCCGCTCGAATGCGCTGCCCTCATCCAGCAGCAGATCGCGAATCTGACACGCGGATCGCTCGCCGCCTCGCATGCGGGCTGCCAGGTCCGCGTAACACGGCCCGATGCCGTTACCGGTTGTGCCGATTTGCCCGCCATCCTGGCGATCTGACAGGAAATGGACGGGCTGAACGATCGGGCATCGGTCACTGATGGTCAGTCGCCCGGCCAGGTTGATCCCCTGCCCGGCCAGCATTTCGATTTCCGACGCCAGTTGCTGCAAGCCGATCACGCAGCCGGAACCGATGTAGAGGGCGACCCCTGGATGCAGCACGCCGGAAGGAACCTGGCGTAGCCGCAATGTGCCGTCAGGCGTGACGATGGTATGCCCTGCGTTCGCGCCGCCGTTGAAGCGCGCGATCACGTCATACTCGCCGGCGAGATGGTCGACCACCCGGGCCTTTCCCTCATCGCCGTACTGCAGCCCCACCAGCACGTCCGCGTATGCTGCTCTTGTCGCGGTATTCATCGACTACGCATCCAGGGCAAACGTCGCCTCGATTTCCACCGGGGCACCGAAGGGAAGGCTCGCCACGCCCATCGCCACGCGTGCATGACGTCCCCGCTCCTCGAAGATCCGATTGAGAAGCTCGGACGCCGCGTTGATCACCTGCGGCGCATCATTGAAACCCGGCTTCACCGCGACGTAGCCACCAACCCGGACCACGCCACGAATACGCTCGAAGTCCCCCTCCACGGCCGCGCCAACCCAACCCAGCATGTTGGCCAGACACAGTCGTGCGGCATCCTGAGCTGCTTCCACGGTGACTGCGTCGGGAACCGTGCCGACAAGTATCGGCTTGCCATTCTGCAGCGGCAATTGCCCCGATACAGTCAGCAAACCATGGTGAAGCGTGTATGGGACATAAAGTGCCTTCGGGTTTTCCGCCGCAGGCAAGACAATACCGGCGGCCCGGATACGATCCATCACTGACATACTGACTCCTCGACTTGATAAAAGGTCGACGGAGCCTGCACGGTGCTAGCAATCCGCCGACACCCTGACTGTGCCGCACGACGCTGTGTGCGATTCGCGCGGTGACGCCAGTTGATGTCGAGCAGACGCCAAACTGTCCGCGATGCCTAATCCCCAGCCATATCCCTGAAATATTCAGTAGGCGTCATGCCCAGCGCTCGCCTGAACATGGCACTGAATGCACTCGGGCTCTCATATCCAAGCTGCAAGGCAATGTCCGTGACATGACAGCCCTCGGCGAGCAGCCGTACAGCTGCCATCAGTCTCGCCTGCTGCTTCCAGCGGCTGTAAGTCATGCCTGTTTCCTCCGGGAAGAGCCGGATGATGGTCCGCTCGCTGGCGCCCACCGATCGACTCCATGCTTCCACCGAAGTCTCGTCAGAGGGATCGTCGAGGATCTTCGCGCAGATCTTGCTTAGCCGCGTATCCCTCGGCATCGGCAAATGCAGCGGAACAACGGAAAGCGGTCGCAAGTCCTGCAGCAGCAATTCGACCACCAGGCTGTCACGACTACCTTCGTCGTAGGTCAAAGGCATGCGAACCACCGCCGATATCAGCTCCCGCAACAGAGGCGGGACGGCCACGACACAGCAGTCATGCAATTCCTCGGGAACGGCATCGGATCGGACATAGACCGTTCGCATCTCGACGTCACCGCAAGCTTGCATGGCATGTTCGACATTGCACGGGACCCATACCGCGCGCTGCGGCGGCACGACCCACGATCCGAAATCGGTTGTGACCAGGATTGCGCCTACATAGGCGTAGATGAGTTGAGCACGTGGATGTGAATGCGCGCCGATATGGAAGCCATCCTTCAGCTTCCTCGCCATGCCGCCTACCGGCCGGTCTATCGCCTGGTAGTCATCCCGGTTTTCGCTCTTTCCAAACATGGCGTCCTTGCGATAGTCGTTGTCATCCACGGGCGCGACGCATCAGGCACCGACAAGTATCTTGGGCCGGACGTCAATTCGCGTCGCAACAATCTAGTGGAATCGAGACATCGATCCAACAGTCTGGAGCCAAATGTAATGTCAGTGTATCGAAACTTCAATCAGGAAGAACTGGACCATCAGTACAACGTCAGGGCGGGCATCCCTGGCTTCCAGAACATCTTCCTGGCATGGGAAAGAACCAGCGCGGCGTTTCGGCGCGCCAATCCGGTAAGGGAGAATCTTGCATACGGACCGAACGTCAAACAGGCGCTGGATTTCTTTCCCGCCAGAACGAAGAACCGTCCGTTGCTTGTCTTTATCCATGGTGGCTATTGGCAATCGCTCGACAAGTCGGACTTCAGCTACATTGCTGCGCCCTACCTGAAGCGCGACATCAATGTCGCCGTGGTGAATTACCGCCTCGCCCCCGATGTTGGCATGGCCGGCATCGTTCGGGACAATCGCGATGCCGTGGCATGGCTCCATCGCAATGCTGAGGAACTCGAGTTCGACGCGAGCCGGATCTTTGTCTCGGGACACTCCGCCGGCGGGCATCTAACCGCTACGCTGGCAGGGACGGATTGGGAGACGCTCGGCGTGCCCGCCGATATCGTAAAGGGAGGCTGCGCGATCAGCGGCCTGTATGACCTGGAGCCCATCCGCCTGTGCTATCTCAACAAGGTGGTGCAGTTGACCGAAGCGGATGTCGCAAACTACAGCCCGATGCGCCATCTGCCGATGGTGAAAGTGCCCATGATCCTGACCGTTGGTGGAGATGAGTCGCCGGAGTACCACCGGCTCCAGCGAGAGTATCAGGCGCTGCTGACCGAATGCGGATTCGACGTGCAAATCGTGCCGCAGGAGGGTGGACATCATTTCGATGCGGTCGATCTGCTGGGCGATGCCGACGGGACCCTTGCCGCGTCTGTATTGCGCATGATCGAACGAACCTGAAGCTCAGGTTGCGGGCCTCGCTGATATCTTGCAGTCGTTAGCCTAGTCCGCCTTTGCAAGAAAAGCCGGCCAATCTCATGCGACCCCAGTTCGCTGTCGGCCGGTTGTCCACACTGCAAGGCTCTTCCCGCCCGCGCTTGGCATCCCGTTAGCCGATATCGTGACGCCCATCGTCATCGACTACATCATCGCCAAGGCGCACTCGTTCAACGGCCCGGGAGCCAGCAAAGGCCGCTAAGGATTGCGGATTCAACCGGTCGTTGCAACACAGCTCTCCGACCAGCCTACGGCACGGCACGCGTGGCGTAGGCTGCGTCAATCTCCGCACGTACCGCGCCCGGTGGCCGCCCGACCACCCGCTTGAATGCGCGGCTGAACGCGGCGAGCGACCCGTAGCCAAGCCGGTACGCAACGGATTCAATGGCCTCGCGGTCGCGTGCGATCCATTGCGCGGCGAGCCGCATCCTCAGCTCGGTCAGGTAGCGCACGGGCGTCATCCCAGTCGCCGCGAGAAATCGCTCGGCGAACACCGAGCGCGACACACCTGCTTCGGCGGCCAATTCCGCGACGCTCCAGTTTCGGCCCGGATCGCGATGTAGCGCGACGATCGCGCGGCCGAGCTTCGGATCGAGCAGCGCTTGCACCCAGCCCGTCGCGTCGCCGCAGCCGCATTCGACCCAGCCGCGCACGATGAACGAGGCGACTACGTCCGCGAGCCGCGCGAGGATGCCCGCGAAGCCTGCGCGTTCCGAGCAGGCTTCGCGCTCCATCGCATCGAGCATCGGGCGGATTTCGGGGTAGCGCGCGAGCAGTGTGCCGACGTGCATGAACTCCGGCATCGTGCCGACGAGCGGCTGCATGCCGCCAAGATCAAACTCCATGCACGCGCTGAAGATCAGCGCGTCGCCGAGCGTCGGATCGGATTTCGCGCACGGCGGTGGAGTACCGACCGACGCGACCGAGTCGCAGATCTTCGCGCTCTCGAAAGCACCGATGGGACGGCACGGGGCGTCTGGATCGGACACAAGTGCGTGCATGCTGCCGTGCGGTAACAGGATCGCGTCACCAGTTTCAAGCCTCATCGTTGCGCCAGCCGCGTCGCGCAGCAGCACGGGCCCGCGCCCGACGAAATGGAACTGCGCGCGTCCCGGGACGTGGCCGAAGCTCAACCCGAACGGTCGCGGGACCTGGATGCGGCGATACTGGACGCCGCTCAGGCGCATCCCCAGCAGCAGCTCGCTGACGAGGTCGCGCACGTCGGGAACGGGAGCCGGAAGGGAAGCGGACATTGGATCCGGACGATTAATCAATGATTGCGGATTGTATGTCATATACCGTCCTGCCATCGCTGCTTACGATATGCCGTCATTGGCACTTTTCCCGATTTTCCTGACATGGAACGACGCATGAATCCCGGATTTTCCAAGGCCGCTCCGCAAGCGGCCTCCAGTGAACCCGCCTGGGGCGCGGTCTTCGCAATGGCGCTTGGCGTGTTCGGCCTCGTAACGGCCGAATTCCTGCCCGCAAGCCTGCTCACACCAATGGCCGACAGCCTCGGCGTGACCGAAGGTGTCGCCGGGCAGACGGTGACGGCCACCGCAACGGTCGCGCTCGTCGCGAGCCTGCTGACCGCCGCCGCGACGCGTACGATCGACCGACGGCGCGTGCTGCTCGCGTTTTCGATACTATTGGTCGCATCGAATCTCGCGGTTGCGTTTGCGACCAACCTCACGACGATTCTGATTGGCCGCGTTGTGCTCGGCATAGCGCTCGGAGGCTTCTGGACGATGGCAACGGCCACTGCGATGCGACTCGTGCCTGCTGCGATGGTACCGCGCGCGCTGTCGATCATCTTCAGCGGCGTGGCCGTCGCGACGATCGCCGCTGCCCCGCTCGGCAGCTACTTCGGCCACCTGATCGGCTGGCGCAACGTGTTCCTGTTAGCCGCCGCGCTTGGCGGCGTCGCGTTTCTGTCGCAGGTCGCGACGCTGCCGTCGATGCCGCCGAGCGGAACGACGCGCCTGCGCACGTTGATCGACGTGCTGCGCCGGCCGACCGTCGGTCTCGGAATATTCGCGACGACGCTCGTGTTCACCGGACATTTTGCGTTCTTCACGTACCTGCGGCCGTTCCTCGAACAGGTCGCGGGCGTTGGAGTAAACGGGCTGTCAGCGATCCTGCTCGGCTACGGGGTCGCGAACTTCCTCGGCACGTCGCTCGCCGGCCGCGTGCTTGAACACCGGCTGCGGCCAATGCTGATCGCAATGCCCGCACTGATGGTCGTGCTCGGCATCGGGCTCGTAGTGCTCGGCCGCGCGCCGATGATCGATGCGGTGCTAGTCGCGCTTTGGGGGATGGCGTTCGGCGGCGTGCCGGTCGCATGGTCGACATGGGTCACGCGCACCGTTCCCGATGAAGCCGAGAGCGCGGGCGGCCTGATCGTCGCGGCCGTGCAGCTCGCGATCGCAACCGGTGCGGCGGCAGGGGGCGTCGTGTTTGATGCAAACGGCGCGACTGGTGTGTTCGCCGGGGCCGCCGTCGTGCTAGCCATCGCGGTTGCGACGATCGTGACGGGCGTACCGCAACGCGTGGAGACAGTATCCGCGCTGGTCGAGCGTAGACCGCATTAAATCTGTCACAGTGCGACAGTAGACGCCCCAACACGCCAGACGATTCCGGCCAAGCAACCATTGAACCACTCGCCATGCATGAACGGCGTTCTACCGTCCCAAATCGCAGTCAGTGCAAAGCAAGGAGAACCCCATGATCAAGGTCAACGTGATGTATCCGTACACCGAAGGCGCGCGCTTCGACCACACCTACTACCGCGACCGGCACATGCCGATGGTAAAGGCGAGGCTAGGCACTGCCTGCAACTACTACACCGTCGAAAAGGGCCTGGCTGGCGGAGCGCCAGGTGCGCCACCCGCCTTCGTAGCGATGTGCGCGTTTATCTGTGATTCCGTCGAAGGCTTCCAGGCCGCCATGCAGGAGCACGGCGCCGAGATCCTTGGCGACATCGCCAACTACACCGACATCGCGCCGGTGCTCCAGGTCAGCGAGATCGTCGTCGAACGGTCGGATCGTTGAATTCTCCGCAGCTTGCCTTCCAGCGGCGGCGCCGGCGCCCCACCCTGCGCTCGCGCGGCCGCCGCTGGCCATTGCCGCCGCCCGATGGGGCAGCAGCATAGCGATAAAAGCGAATCACAAAAGGCGTACCCGCGCCGACATCTGAAAATGCCTGGCCCTACGGCCTTTGAATCTTGGGTGGACAATAATTGCCGCCGCGGCAAAAGAGGGTTGCTTCGCAAGCATCCCCTCCCCGTTTGCCGTGGCGAGGATGACTTGATGATTCAGGATTCGGTGCAATTTAGCGGCAATTCGGACTGATGATGCGCCGATGCTGGCCGTAGCCGCCTAGCGCGGCACGGCCGTCGAGCCACGCACGACGAGTTCGGGCGTCAGCGAAACGGATACCACTGGCGCCTCGGGCTTGCCGATCTTCCTGAGCAGCAGCGTAGCGGCCTGCTCGCCCATCTCATGCACGGCAATGCGGATCGTCGTCAGCGGTGGGGTCAGCGCATCCACAAACGGCATGTCGTTGTGTCCGACAACCGATACGTCATCGGGACAGCGGATGCCGTGCTCGCGCAAATAGTCATAACAGCCCATCGCGACGAGGTCGTTGCCGGCCGCGATCGCCGTCAGGCCCGGCAGTGACTGGAACAGTTCGGCGCAGGCCTCACGGCCGGCCTCGCGCGAATAGCTGGCGGCCTCCACCACCGCGTAATCGTCGCGGCGCAGGCGATGGCGTTTGACCGCCTGCAGGAAACCTTCGCGGCGCTGCTGGCCGGTAGAAGTGGTCTCCGGTCCGGCGATATGACCGATGCGCCGATGACCGAGCTTCACCAGGTGATCGACAGTCAGCCGCATCGCCAGCAGGCCATCGCTGACCACGCACGACGCGCACCCCGTCGGCTCGCCCCGGTTGACCATCACCACTGGGATGGAAAGCTTCAGGCAGTAGTCGAGGATCGGGTCGTCGCGCTCGGCCGTGGCCAGCACCAGCCCTTCCACCTGCCGTCCCATCAACTGGTCGATAACGAACCGCTGGCGCGACTTGTCGGCGCCGGCATTGACGACGATCGGCACATAGCCGTCACGCGCCAGCACCGATTCGATACCAGCAAGGATCGGCGGGAACACCGGGTTGGCAATATCGGGCAGCACCACACCGACCAGTCCGGAGCGCTGCGTGCGCAGCCCGGCCGCGATCCGGTTCGGCCGGAAGCCGCGCTGCTCGGCCAACTGCAGGATGCGTGCGGCCACCTCGTCGGCCACCAGATGCCGCGTGGCCGGATTCATCACGCGCGAGACGGTGGAGTAGTGGACGTCAATCTCGGCAGCCAGGTCTTTGAGAGTCAGGCGTTTGCGCTCGGGCATGTTGGCAGCGGGCGGTGCGATTACGGGTTGGCGATGCGCCATTCTAGCGCCTGCGATCAGCACGCCCGTGCCCGCTTGCTGCCAGATGGCGGCGCCGCTTACTGCCCCGCCGTCACCCCCGACTGCCGCACCACTGGCGCGAGCTTGCCGATCTCCACCTGGATATAGCTGGCGAACGCCTGCGGTGTGCTGCGGCGGGGCTCGGCACCCTGTGCAGCCATCCGCTCGCGCACGTCTGGCGAAGCCAGCACCTTGCCGATCTCCGCGTTTAGCGCATCGACGATTTCCTTCGGGGTACCCGCCGGCGCCAGCAGGCCGAACCAGGAATCGAAGGCGTAGCCCGGCAGTCCGGCCTCCGCTACCGTCGGGATATCGGGCAGCACGCTCGTGCGCGCGGGCGTGGTCACTGCCAGCGCGCGCAGCTTGCCTTGCTTGACAAACGGCATGGCGGAAAGCGTCGGCGCGAACATCATGTCACCGCGCCCGGCCATGACATCGGTGAGTGCCTCGCCAGTGCCCTTGTACGGAATATGCACGATGTCGATCCCGGCCTGCATCTTGAACAACTCGCCGCTCAGGTGCGTGGAACTGCCCGATCCCGCCGAGTCGAAGTTCATCGCGCCCGGCCTGGCCTTCGCCGCCGTCACCAGATCACGCACCGACTTGTACGGACTCGCCGCGTTCACCACCAACACGTTCGGCACCGATGCCACCAGCGAAACCGGCGCGAAATCCTTGACCGTGTCATAGCCGAGCTTCGGATACAACGTCGCATTGATGGCGTGGCCCACCGAGACCAGGATGAGGGTGTACCCATCCGGCGCCGACCGGGCCACCGTGGTAGCGCCGAGCGTGCCGCCCGCGCCGGGCCGGTTGTCGACGACGATCTGATACGCGCCGCCTTCGCCCATCTTGGTGCTGATGATGCGCGCCAGTATGTCGGTGGCGCTGCCGGCCGAGAACGGCACGACCAGCCGGATCGGCTTGCTGGGATAGTGCGGCGGCGCTGCCGTCGCCATGGTCGATGCGATTGCAAGGGAAAGCATGGCGCCAAGCGCCTTGAAACGTCGAAGCATGATAGGTCTCCTCGCGATGCGGGTGCGGGTGCGGGTGCGGGTGCGGGTGCGGGTGCGTGTGCGTGTGCGTGTGCGTGTGCGGGTATTCGAACGTCAGAAGAAGTGGCGCATGCCGAGCGCCACCGTTTGCGGGTCGGCGCCAGCCTTGATGCCGAGCTGGTTGATTGCGAAGTCGTAGACCGCGTTCTTCTTGTTGTTGATGCGGCTGTAGTACGCGAACAACGCCGTGCGCTTCGACAGCGGATAGTCGTAGCCAACCGTGAACTGGATAGCTCCCGTCTCGGCGCCACTGCGGAAGTAGCCAATCGTGCTGGTCGACGACCCTGTCCCGTTCGCGGCATATGCAACGCCAGCGCGCACACTGCCGGTACCTACCTGCTGCACCAGCGACGCGTAATAGGCGTTGCGTTGCAGGTCACCCGTATCGGTGCGGTAGTGCAGGTGCTCGTAGATCGCCGCAAGGCGCGTCCCCTGGAACAACTGGTAAGCGATGCCGAATTTCAGCGCATCGTCGTTGCGGCCCGCGGCCTGATAGTGTTGGTGGATTTCGTAGGCGACGGTCGCGTTCAGCGGGCCACGTTCGTAGACGGCAGCCATCGAGTACAGCGCCGGATTGCGCGGCACGGTGAGCTTTTCCTCTGGCAGCCCCCAGCCGAGCGAAACACTGACGCCGGCCAGTGACGGCGAACGGTACTGCACGATGTTCTTCTGGCGCCGGTCGAACGAACTGGTGTCCTGCACGTTGTCCGAACTCGAGGTCGATCCGTTGCCGATCAGCGCCATGTAGCCGGCAGTGGTCGGGTAGTACGGGTCATAGCCCATCGTTGCCTCGGTGTAGGGCGTGGTCCAGTGTCCCATGAAGAACAGGCCATAGTCGCCCTGCAGGCCGACACGCGAATTGCGTCCCGCGATCTGTCCCTGCCCGGTATCGATCGACAGGTTGCTTTCGATCTGCCACACCGCCTTCAGCGATCCGCCCAGATCTTCCTCACCGCGGAAGCCGAACACCGAACGGTTATTGGTCTGGCGCACCACGCTGCCGAGCGACGTGCCATTCGTCGAGGTACTTGCGCTCGAATACTCGATGGCCGTGTTGAGCCGGCCATAGATCGTCACGTTGGTTTCCGCGCTGGCGTCGGCTACAAGGCCGGTCGCCATGACGACCAGTGGCATGACCTGGCGTCGGCGCAGGTGCAGTATCGGGGGCATCTTTTTGTCTCCAGTTTTTTTATGTTCTTCTGATGCCCGCCTCGGGCTGCGCAACCAGCAAACGTTTGCATTCCGGGGCGGACGAGGGCGTCAAGGGTCAACTGCTTATGGTTATGGATTGACAGCTTTCGGATAAGGCATGGCCAGCAGCAGCATCGCCGGGCGATTGCCAGGGTTGGACACCTGACGCCCTTCTCCCGGCGCCAGCCGCACCGAGTCGAACTGGCCCAGCGTGACGCTCTCCCCGGGCGTCCGGATGCATACCTCGCCTTCCAGCACCACGTAGTGCTTTTCCACGGGGGAGGCATCCATGGACGTGTGGCCGCCCGGGAGGATCACGGATACACCCATCCACAACGCCTCGGACGGCCCAGCTTCGTGCCCCTGCAAGCGCAGGCAATGCATGCCTTCGTGATTGGCCGGGAAGTAGGCCGGCGCCTGTGCGAACCGGGTGGTGTTCATGGCTTGAGCACCACGCGCTCGCTGGCGCCCTGCAGTACCGCGCGATACGCCTCGCGGGCATCCGCAAGTGCATACGTGTAGTCGTCGAGTACCGGGAATGGCTTCAACGCACCGGAGGCGAACATCGGGGCGAGCGCATCCAGGATGCTCGCGCATGCCTGGCTGTCCAGTGCGAGCGTATCGACGCCGACATACGTGTGTTGGCCGCGATAGAACGCGAAGATGTCGAACGGCACCGGCTTCTCGATCGTCGAGATGAAGATCTGCGTGGCGCCAATCGCCATGGCCAGATTCGCTTGCTCGAAGTACGGGCTGCCCACGGTGTTGTAGACGATGTCCGCACCATGGCCGCCGGTCTCGGTCCGGACCACCTCGGCAATGCTTTCGCGACTGGCATCGATCATGCGTACCGGCCCGCTTGCGTGACCGCGATACGGTTCGGCGCCACGCTCGACGGCGAAGACACGCGCGCCGAGCGCCGTGGCGATCTGGATCGTGGCCTGCCCCACCTTGCCATTTCCACCGCCGACCAGCACCACGCTGCCTGCCTTTGGCATGCCCGCGCGCCGCAAGCCCTCGTAGGCGGTGATGAACGGCACGCCCACCGCACCCGCTTCCAGCAGCGACAGCGTTGCCGGCTTGGCGCGCACCGATTGCGCGTTGACGCGCAGGTACTTGCCATGGGTGCCGTCGCGGCGGATGCCAAGCTCGCCGCCGCTGCCCCATACCTGCTGGCCGATAAGCGCGGCCGGTCCATCTATGACGATGCCTGCGTAGTCGCGCCCAGGTGTGCGCGGCCAAACCGCGTGGGGCATCAGACCGAGCGTCGCCTTCACGTCGCTCGGGTTCACCCCGGCGCTGGCCACTTCGATCACGCATTCGCCGTCGGCAGCCTCGGGGCGTGGCACGCCCAACAGGGTGAGATCGAGTTCGTCGATGTTCGCGGCTTTTCGTTTGACCTGAATAGTGTTCATGATGATTGACATGCAGTAGAGAGAAATCAGACTTCGCGCAGTCCGAGCGTGCGGCGCGCATCGGCGGATGAAGCGATGTCGCCACCGAGCGACTTCACGATGTCGCCACCGAGCGACTTCACGATGTCGCGCGCCTTGGCGACCAACGCGGCGTTGCTCGGCGCCAGCACGCCTTTTTCGAGATAGATGTTGTCTTCCAGGCCGACTCGGACGTGGCCACCCGCCAGCCAGGCCTGCGCGGCGATCGGGAACTCCGCGCGGCCGATGCCGAACGCCGACCAGTGCGCGCCCGGTGGCAGCATGTTGCGGGCGTAGAAGATCGTTTCCGGCGTGGGTGCGAAGCCATACTTCACGCCCAGCACGAAGGTCCACAGCCCCGGGCCTTCAAGCACGCCATCACGCATGAAGTCGAGCGCCATGTTCAGATCGCCAGAATCGAAGATCTCCAGTTCCGGCATCACGCCCGCGGCGCGAATCACCTCGGCCATCTTGCGGACGTTGCCCGGCGTGTTGATCACCACGTCGGCGCCCGAGTTCATCGTGTTGAGGTCGAGTGAGCACACGTCGGGACGCAATGCGGCGATGTGCTCGACGCGCTTGAGCGGATGCAGCAGCGTGGTGCCCGCCGCGGCCACGCGCGGCTCGTCCTCGTCGGGCACGAAGCGCCCGCCGGGGCCCGTAGTCAGGTTGATGATCAGCGCACGGTTGCGCGCGCGGATGCGGTCGATCACGTCGGCGTAGTAGTCGAGACGCATCGACGGTTTGCCCGTTTCCGGATCGCGTACATGGATGTGCGCGACGGCGGCGCCAGCCTCGGCCGCTTCGAGCGCGGCGTTGGCGATCTGTTCCGGTGTGATGGGCAGGCCGGGATGCTGGTCTGGCTTGACGATGTTGCCGGTCACCGCGCAGGTGATGATGGTCTTGCGTGCGTGCATGGATACGTTGAACTGAGAGGAAAAGGAATCAGCCGAGCTGGCGCCCGCCATCAACGACGATGGTCGTGCCCGTGGCAAAGCGAAGCGATGTGGCGCACGCGACGATGGCGTCGGCCACGTCCTGCGCCTGGCCGATCCGCCGCAGCGGTGTGGTCTTGGCCGCGCGTTCATTGAAGCTGCTATCGCGGCCCGGTACGAAGCCGGTATCCACTACGCCGGGCGAAACATTGAGCACGCGGATTGCAGGAGCGAGTGCACGGCCCAGCGACATTGCCATGACGTCGAGGCCCGCCTTGACCGCGCAGTACGCAACGTTGCTGCCTTGCCCGGTACGCCCCGCGATCGAGCCGACGTTGACGATCAGGCCGTCACCGTTCGCGCGCAGCAGTGGTGCGAACGCGCGAATCGCGGCGAACTGGCCGCGCCAGTTGACGGCAAACATTTCGTCGATCAACGTATCGTCGAGCGCATCGAGATCGGCATGCGGAATCGCACGTGTGAAGCCCGACGTGTTGACGAGGATGTCGACACGTCCGTAGTGATGCTGGACGTCGTCCGCAAGCAGCCGCAGCGTGGCGCTGTCGCCGACTTCGGCATGAGCAGCCAGATGATTGCCGGCCGGCAGCGTGGCGACGGCGCTCGCGGTGCGGTCCGCATCGCGTCCGGTCAGCACCACGCTGGCGCCGATCTCTGCCAACGCATGGCCTGTGGCGAGGCCAATGCCGCCGGTGCCACCGATGATCACGGCGACTTTGCCGGATAGGGAATGAATAGGCATGTTCGGTTGGATGAATGGAAGGTCGTGATAAACATTGCGACGGTGGAGCGACGGGTTCGTCGGTCCATCAATCGATCGGCGGACGCGGGAACGTCTGAACGCCCGGTTCCAGCGTGAAATCAAATGCGAGCGTGTAGAACGGCGCGGGTACGTCGCCCCACGGGCTGCGTCCCGCTTCCACCTGCTGAAAGCGGCCAACGAGCTGGCGATGCACGCCGAACGTGACATCGGTTTCGAGAATGTCGGAGTCGTCGGCAAACACCTGCGTCACCAGCGTGCGATAGCCCGCCGCGGCGACGATGAAATGGATATGCGCTGGGCGATACGGATGGCGGAACTGCGCGGCCAGCAGTTCGCCGACCGGGCCGTTGGTGGGTACCGGATAGCCGGCCGGACGCACGGTGCGGAAGTGATAGCCGCCTTCGGCATCGGTCTGGAACAGTCCGCGCAGATTGCGGTCCGGCTGGTTTGGGTCCTGATTGTCATAGAGCCCAACCGGCGACGCCTGCCAGACTTCGATCGTCGCGCCGCGCAATGGCGTGCCGTCGGTCGAGCGCACGGTGCCGCTGACAAACAGTGGCAGACCCGGTGCATCGTCCTGCACCACACAATCGCCACACTGGTAACGCGGTGCATTGGCGCGATAAAACGGCCCCAGCAGCGCGCCCGGAGTACGGCCACCCACTGTGCTGTTGTTCATCGTGGTCACCAGTGTCGACAGGCCCAGCACGTCGGCGGCGAGCACGACCTCATTGTTGGTGGCGTGCGTGGCGTGGCCGAGCGCGGCGATGAACTCGAGCCCTAACTCGAACTCCTCATCGGTCGGACGCACTTCGCGCAGGAATTCGTGCAGATGCCGCACCAGCGCCGCCATTACCGTGCGCAGGCGCGGATTCTCCGTTCCCTCCATTGCACGCCTGACAACGTCGGTTACCGACCATTCGTCGTCGATCAGGGCCAGGTCATCAATGGATTGCGGCGTCGATCGAGATTGCATCGTCTCCATGGTTTCTTCCTTCTTCTCATGTTTTTGCAAACGTTTGCATTATGGACATCGAATCGGGAAGATCAAGCAGAATTTTTCCTCCGCAAGGACCCGGAACGTCACAGCGCCCCGGAAAACTCAATCAAATCAACGGATACGGTGCGTGTCAGGCAAAACCCGTAGCCGGCCGATGGGAGACATCCTCCACTGAGCCGGAGCCACGCCTAAACCGTCGGCGCCCTCACTTGAACAGCCAGCGCGCCACAAGCCGGGTATAACGCGGCATCACCACGTAGACCATCAGGAACACGATTGCCGCCGAAACGACGGCCTTGTCGGCAAACGAGTCACGGGAGAAGCCGAGACGGGTGAGCATTGGCACCACCCCCAGCGGTACAACAATGCTGAGCGGCAAGATCGCGCTCCACGTGACAAGCCACTGCTTCCACGCGGTCGGCACCTTGACCGGTGCGTGCTTCGGCGTGAACCAGAAATCGAGACCGGTTCGGATCTCGTAGCGATCGCCCTGCCGCAGCGACGACTGCATCCGCGCAATATGCTGCCGGCGCTCATCGGATTCCATCCAGGCATTCAGGCTTTTGAAGTCAGCGAAACGGACGATCGTCGCGTATTCACGGCTCTTGCCGACCGGGCGGATCACATCGGTGCTCAGGTAGCCGGGAAACCTGGAGCAGGCGACACGGATGTCGGCGAGCCACGTCTCATACTGCCCGGCGGCGCCGGGCTCGACCTCGTGAACAATGATGCTGGTCACGATGTCCTGAGGGTTGAGGGTTGTCGTGTTCATCTCGCTCCCAATGGATAGAACTCAGTCGCTTTTGAAATGCGAGAGCGCGTCAGGGCTTCAGGACCGCGCATGGCATGCGGTTCGACTTCGCGCCCATGATTTCACCGCCCAATTCCAAAGATCAAAAAATTTGAATAACACTTACAATCCAGATCGGATGTTTGTGCGCTCGCCATCGCTATAGTTCTGCACATGGACAGCGCAACAACGCAACGAAGCGAAAGCGGCGCTGCCAGATCAAGAACTCAAATTCCTTGAATAAAACTTAGTGGAGAGCACCATGTCGAACGCCAAACTGGAAGTCCTGACCCCGCGCAACAGCCAGCTGATCATCATTGACCACCAGCCGCAAATGGCCTTCGGCGTCCAGTCGATGGACCGCCAGACCATGAAGAACAACGTTGTGGGCCTGGCCAAGGCTGCGAAGGTCTTCGACGTGCCGACCACCATCACCACCGTAGAAAGCGAGTCGTTCTCGGGCTACACCTACCCGGAACTGCTCGACGTATTCCCCGGCAAGCAAACCCTGGAACGCTCCTCGATGAACTCCTGGGACGACCAGAAAGTACGCGACGCGCTGGCCGCCAACGGCCGCAAGAAAGTAATCGTGGCCGGCCTGTGGACCGAGGTCTGCAACACCACCTTCGCGCTCTCCGCCATGCTTGAAGGCGACTACGAAATCTACATGGTGGCCGACGCCTCGGGCGGCACCACCAAGGAAGCGCATGACTACGCCATGCAGCGCATGATCCAGGCCGGCGTGGTACCGGTGACGTGGCAACAGGTTCTGCTGGAATGGCAGCGCGACTGGAAGAACCGCGAAACGTACGACGCGGTGATGGCCGTGGCCAAGGAACACTCAGGCGCCTACGGCATGGGCATCGACTACGCCTACACGATGGTTCACAAGGCCGCGCAACGCACGGCGACCCCGCACGCATCGATCGCGCCCGTGCACGCACCGGTGATCGAGCGCTGATGCATGCCCGCAGCCAGTCACCCCACGGAGCACACAAGATGAAATCAGATCGAAGCGTGGTCAACGGCGCCCTCCTGCTGGGATGCTGGCTGGCGGTCAGTACGTCAAGCGTGGCGGCCGCAACGCTGGTCGCCCGGACGCTGATCGCCTGAGCATGTCAATCGCGCGGGGGAACCCTCTCCCGCGCGCAACGTCCTGACAATCGGTCAGTGATTGGCCTTGCAGATGCCAAGCTGCTGCGCCAGCAATACCAGATCGGCAAACGTGCGCGCCCGCATCTTGCGCATCGCCTGCCCGCGGTGAATCTTGACGGTAACCTCGCTGATGCCGATCTCGCCCGCAATCTGCTTGTTCAGCAGTCCTGTCACGGCCAGTCCCATGACTTCGGATTCGCGTGGCGTGAGTGTGGCGTAGTTCGCCCGAATCTCATCAACCTTGCCAACCGCCTGGCGGCGCAAACGGTCTTTCTCCAGCGCGGCGGATACGGCGTCCAGCAAATCCTGGTCGCGAAACGGCTTGGCCATGAAGTCTTCGGCACCGGCCTTCATGGCCGCGACGCTCATGGCGATGTCTCCGTACCCAGTCATGAAGATGATCGGAATATGAATGCCCATCTGCCCCAGCCTGGCCTGCAGATCCAGTCCCCTCTGGCCACGCAGCCGCAGATGGCGTTCGGCATTCAGTCCATCGATCGTCAGACGCTGAAGAACAATGTGGTCGGCCTTGCCAAGGCCGCCAAGATCTTCAATATCCCGACCACCATCAGCACCGTGGAAAGCGAGTCGTTCTCGGGCTACACGTTTCCAGAGCTCCTTGACGTGTTCCCGAACGCGAAAACACTCGAGCGATCATCGATGAACTCCTGGGACGACCAGAAGGTGCGCGATGCGCTGAAGGCGGCCGGCCGCAAGAAGATCGTGGCTGCCGGGCTGTGGACCGAGGTGTGCATTACCACCTTCGCCCTGTGCGCCATGCAGGACGCCGGCTATGAGTTCTACGTGGTTGCGGATGCCTGTGGTGGCAATACCCGAGAAGCCCATGACTACGCGATGCAACGCATGATCCAGGCCGGCGTGGTGCCGGTGACATGGCAGCAGGTACTGCTCGAATGGCAGCGCGACTGGGCGCATCGCGACACCTACGATGCCGTGATGCAACTCGTGAAGGAGCACTCCGGCGCCTACGGCATGGGTGTGGACTACGCCTACACGATGGTCCATAAAGCCGCGCAACGGACCGCCACGCCGCACGAATCGCTCGCCCCCGTACCGGCACGCTGAAGGTGGACTGACACACGGCTGCCCTGTCGGCGGCCGTGCCTTGCATCGAACGCAACGCTGGGTTGCGCGGCGTCCCTATTCAGGAATCCGGACGCGTGCCTTACCTTTGTGTCATCGCCATTTCGTTTCAGGACTGGAGCGCTCCATGACACCGATAGACATCGTCATCACTTATGACTTCATTTGCCCCTGGTGCTGGATCGGGCATCAATCGCTGAAGGCCGGCATCGAGCAGGCTGGCATGGCTGGCCGATTCCGCTCGCAATACCAGCCTTACGAGCTCAACCCGGACATGCCGAAACCCAGCTCGGATCGCAAGGCATATCGCAGCCGCAAGTTTGGCAGCTGGGAGCGGTCCCAGGTGCTGGATGCGGAGGTTGCGGCGGCTGGGAAACGCGTGGGTCTTGCATTCAACTACGACCGGATACTGGTCACGCCGAATACACGCCTGGCACACCGCCTTATGCGCTACGTACAGGACCACGACGCCGCACGCGCGGATGACTTGTTCAGCGCAGTGATGGAAGCCTATTTCACACGCGGACAGGACATTGGTTCTCTGGACGTACTGGTAGACATCGCGGTTTCGATTGGCGTTGACGCAGCCAACGTGCGCGAGTATCTGGACGGCTCGACCGGAGAAGCCAGCGTCGTGACCCAGGAACTACAGGCCCAGTTGGATGGCATCCGTTCGGTGCCCACATACCGGGTCGGCAGCCAGCGCATCACCGGTGGTCAACCGCCCCAGCATTTCGCCCGCGTCCTGCAGGCTGCTGCCGGCGAAGTGGAGAACATATAGCCCCGGGGGGGCGCGAGGCTGGACTGCGGTTGACACAGACGGCGCGCTTCCCGGCCGCCTATGAATCCCTGCCGCCCTGCCCCAGAAGATAGCTCTCGATTCGCGAATCGGGCAGAAACCAGAATGCAGCCATCGCAATCAGAATGAGTGTTGCCGCGATGCTGCTGAAGAAACTCACCACGATCGCCAATGCGTAGACGACGAGCGACACCCTGCCCTTCCGATCCTTGCCAATGGCACCTGCGAGCATGGAGCCCTGTCCCTCCGATGCCATGATGACGCGCTGCAAAATCCAATAGGATACGGCGCACATGAACAGCACAAAGGCGTACAGCGCGGTTGGAATCTCCGAGAATTCCGACTTGCCAGTCCAGGTGGTGGTGATGGGAATCATCGTCAGCCAGAACAACAGATTGAGGTTCGCCCACATGACCTTCCCGTTGATACCACGCACCATCTGGAACAGGTGATGGTGATTGTTCCAGTAGATGCCGACATAGATAAAGCTGAGCACGTATCCAAAGAAGTGAGGCGCCTCTGCACGTACGCCAGTCCAGTTGAACTCCGCAGGAAGCTGAATCTGATAGAGCATCAGCGTCAAGCTCACGGAAATCACCCCATCGCTGAATGATTCCAGCCGACTCTTGTTGATGGTCATGGCAGTGCTCAAATGAACTGCTTGCGGAACGCAAGACTGGCCAGATACAAGATCGCCAGCGTGAAAGGCAGCACACTCCAGAAGCCGATGCGCATGTAAAGCACCGCGCCAAGGAACGCGCCCGCGACAAACCCGACGACGATGCTTCCGCTTTTCAGCACGGCGACCCCGTGTTCGCGGCTGAACGTGCGCACGAAGTTGGATAGATCGATGCCAAACTGCGTGGTGTTCCCCGTCATCATCGTGCTGGGGCTGATGTGCTTGATCAACGTCTTGCTCGCCGTGTTGCGGATTGCCAGAGCCATCAGACCCAGGCCACCCGTCAGTGCCAGCTCACCGGCGCCAGGATCAAGGAGCGGATCGAAGTACAGTCCCACCAGCATGAAGGCGGACAGGAACACCGCCTCCGCCACGAAAAGCCAGCCCAGGGTCTTGTGGGACTGGCTGCAGCGGTCGATCCACATCTTGGCCAGCATGACCGTGACGATGAATAGCGGAATGGCGCCCAGTTTCACCCACAGTCCCGTGCCCCCTTTCACAAGGGCCGCGCCTGCCAGCACCAGGTTGCCAGTCACATGGGCGGTGAAGAAACCGAGCAAGGCGATGAAGCCGATGGTGTCGATGGCGCCACCCACGATGGTGAGCAGCACTGCCGTGCGGCATTGCGCCCACAGGCTGGCTGCCGGGTTGTCGTGGGATTGCGAATCGCTGATGGCCGTCATGTCCGTTACGTCCTCCGAAGAGCATTGAGCACCTGCGTCAAGGACGCTCACGCCGGTTTGATCATGTCACGCGCATACGCCAGACCCGTGCCGTACCCACCACCATGCTCCACCACAATCGCGCGAGCCTTCTCATAGGTTTCGTGGCGGGTCCAATCCCGCTGGAATTCGAGCAGGAGTTGAAGCCAGGAGGTCATGACTGCGCCAGCGGCTGCCATCCGTCGCAACGCGAGGTCATGGCTTGTCGGGCTCAATCCACCACAGGCATCGGCCACGACGTAGACCTGATACCCCTCTGATAACGCGGAAAGAACCGGGAAGCTCACGCAGGCCTCCGTCAGCAAGCCCGCAATGATCAGCGTACGCTTTCCGGTCGCCGTGATCGCATTGCGCACCGCATCGTCTTCCCACAGATTCATGTTGCGCCGTTCGATCGGGGTGACGTCCTTCAGCACTTCCCGGAACGCTGGCATCAATGGGCCGCTGTACACCTTCGAGGCCGAGGTGGAAACCACAACCGGCAAGTCGAAGGCGACCGCCGTCTTGGCAACCGCAAGCCCGTTGCTGCGCAGAATCTGCGGGTCTTGAGACCCAGCAGCAAACGCTAGGCCCGCCTGCTCATCAACGAGGATCAGGGCGCAATCGGCAGGGTCGAGCAACGGTAGTTTGGACATGTGGATTCTCCTGTGTGTCTGGGACTGCAATCTCGTTGCAATCCTGGGGGCTGCGCAGCAAGTCTATTCAACTAAATTCAGCAATCGAACTGGCGTCGCGTGGTCGCACTGTTTGGCGGTGTTTTTGGCTAGTTTCTGCGCGATGAAGGGAACTATAGCGGCGGACTCTGTACTTGAATCCTCGGATTCGCGCACAAATCAATCAAATTTTTTGAACTCAAGATTTCATCCAGCGACGCCGCCGCCAAGGGCGACGCGACTGCACACCCGACCATCAGACGAACCGTGGAATCGGTCCTCTCTGCGGTGTCTGGTCCGGAAGCGTGACTTCCTCCCGATCGACGTAGCACCACCCCCATGCCTCAGGAGGGTCGTATCCCTCGATGATTGGATGTCCGGTTTTCTCGTAATGCGCACGGGCGTGCCTGAGGGGAGAGTTGTCGCAGCAACCAACGTGACCGCGCGCCCGGCACAACCGAAGATGCACCCACGTGCTGCCCACATTCAGACACTCTTCGCAACCCCGGGCACTTGGTACAACGTCACGGATCGTATCCGTATGGTCACAAGTTTTCACGCCGCCTCCTTGGCCTGCTTGCTGAGGTAATCGTGGATCTGTGAAATGGCGGCAGCCCCATCGCCGACTGCGGCAGCCACTCGCTTGGTCGAGCCCGCTCGGACGTCACCGATGGCAAAGACTCCGGGCATGCTGGTCTCGAGCGAAGACGTCGATACACCAGTCAAGATGAAGCCCTTGTCGTCCATCGCTAATGAACCGTTGAGCCAGCAGGTATGCGGTGTCGCGCCGATGAACAGGAAGAGATGGCAGATTTCGTATTGCCTCAACGCCGCGCTGGCGCGATCGCGCACTGTGGCGCTGGCAAGCGTCTCGCCATGGGGTGCGAGCCCGATCAGATCCGTGCCGACATGAATGTCGACGTTGGACAGCGCGGAGATACGATCGATGAGGTAGCGGGACATCGTCTCCGACAGGTCTCGCCGCACGAATACGTGAAGCCGCTTCACGTGCGGAGCAAGAAACACGATCGCCTGGCCCGCCGAGTTGCCGCCGCCGACAAGGGCGATTTCCTTGCCGGCGCACAAGCGGGCTTCGATCGGGGATGCCCAATAGGAGACCCCAGCGCCTTCGAAATGCCTGAGGCCGGCGATGTCTGGTTGCCGGTAGGCAGCACCTGACGCGATCACGACAGTACGCGCTGCCACTGTCGAGTCATCGGAGAGCCCCAGCGTCAGCCGATCTCCATCGCGATCCAGCCACCCCACACTCACGGGGATGGCCACCTCGGCCCCGAACTTCAGGGCCTGGGTGAATGCGCGGCCTGCGAGCGCCTGCCCCGAGATGCCGGTCGGAAAACCAAGATAGTTTTCGATTCGCGCCGACGCTCCGGCCTGCCCGCCCATGGTGCGCTCATCAAGAACGATCACCGAGAGGCCCTCCGAAGCGCCATAGACCGCAGCAGCCAACCCGGCCGGCCCCGCACCCACGACGGCAACGTCGTAGATTTTCCGCTGCTCGATCTTGGGGAGAATGCCGAGGCAGGCCGCCAGTTCACGCTCGTCCGGCCGCTTCAATACGGCGCCACCGGGGCAGACCACCAGCGGCATATCGGCAGGAAGAAGCGCCATCCGCTCAACGAAGCTACGTCCATCGCCATCGATCCGAGGGTCCATGATGTGATTGGGGTAGCCGCCACGGGTCAGGAATCCCTGCAGGCGCAGAAGGTGCGAATCATCTGACGCACCAATCAAGATCGTACCCGAGCCACCATGCTCGATCAGGCTGACGCGCCGCAGGATCAATGCGCGCATGACGATTTCGCCAACCTCCGCCGATCCGATCATCAGCGCGCGCAAGTGCGGTGGATCGAATGGCAGCAGCGTGGCGCCGTCCGGACCCGCCTGCGCCAGCGCAAGCGACGCACGGCCATCGATCTGGCTGACCTCTCCGGTAAACTGCCCCGCGCGATGGGTAGTGATGGGCGCGCTCTCGTCCAGGCCATTGCGGCGCAGAACATCAATGGAACCATCCAGCACGAGCCAAACCGGTACGTTCCTGTCCCCCGTGGCAAAGACAGTTTCACCCGATGCGAACACGCGCGGCGGACCGCTTGCGAATCGGCTAGCCGCCTCAACCTGAATCGGCGTCAGAACGGGAAACATCTGATGTCTGCGCGACCCGACTCCGCCTGTATTCTGCTGGATCATATGAGCGCTCTCCTCTTCCGCCCAGCGTCCGGCGGGTTCGTTGCCAGCCAGTGTGGGAATGCTTGAAAGCGGCCGACCTGAAACGCGCCGGCATCAAGCCAGGCGCGTGTCGATCGGCAACCCGGACCGCAGCGTCTTCGTGACGGGCGTACGCTCGGCAATCTCCGCCATGCGCATTCTCTGGCTCTCTTCCAAGCCTTTCATGACAAGCGTCCGCTCGATACGGAGCGCGTCCGTCCCGACAAGCCGCATGGAGACCTCCAGCGACTCCAAATGCCAGCCCTTGCGCTCGGCATACATCCTGAGTGTGATGGCAGTACACGCTCCCAAGCTTGCCAGCAATAGATCATAGGGTGCCGGGCCAACCCCTTGCCCGCCAAGCGCACGGGGCTCATCGGCCGTGATGGCGTGGCCCGATACCATGATGCTCGTGCGATAGCGCGACGTCGATCCAATCTGTGCGGTGCCAAATGTCATGGTTCCTGTCTCCACTTCACCATGGGGATGCGGGATGAACTAACTTTGGCTGAGTATTCGTGCAAACCGGCCGATAGATCAATCAACCTTTCGTATTGCTAGACTGGCGCTGCCGCAGTTGGCGCTACTTAATCATTGGGGCGATGGAGACAGCGCGCCGCAATGCAGCAAATGTCCATGCACGTCATGACGGGGGAACTGGAGAAGGCCGAGGAAGCCCAATCCAGAAAGTTGGCAAGGTCAAACAGTTACGGATGCGCTCACTGTATCGTTCCGCCCACGACCGCAAGGAGATCGCGCTCCGTCCGCTCGAATATGACCTCTAAAATGCTAGCGAGCATGGGCGCATCCGACCAATGTTGCCGGTTCCCGAACAGGAACGGCGGTTCGAGGCAGTGCAGGGTCATCAGGCGTCGCCATCGACAGCTTTCAGAGAAATAGCGACTTGTCGCGGCACATACAATCGCCGACGCTGCCACGCTCACGAAGGGTCCTACGGTGTGCGTCTCGCTTCCCTGGCCAGCGCCGATCGCGCGTAGCGCAGCCTCGCGCGTGACGGCCCATTGCTGGGCCGCTGCCTTGCTGGGAACGTCCGGTCATATCGCTGGCCCTTGACATAGACCTGCGCTCGCCAGCCGTTCGCAATCTTTTGGATGGATGCCATAGCAACACCACGGAGAGTTCGCGCGGAAATTTCGGGGAGCGCGGGGTGATTCCACAGTGCCGTGGAGTGATGTGTGGCAGGTGATGCGACAACGCGCCAAGTTCCCGCCAGGCCTTGCTGGACTTAGGATTGCGGCGTTAGTGGCGTGACTTGGCGGGGAGTTTGAAAGTTACTGACGAGTAACTTTTGAAGTAACTTGGTGCGAGGGAGGGGACTCGAACCCCTACACCATTGCTGGCGTCAGGACCTAAACCTGGTGCGTCTACCAATTTCGCCACCCTCGCGGTCCTTGGACGGTGGTCAACAAAGCAAAAAAGGCGGCTGGAACTGCCCGCCTTTTCTTGCTTGCGGCGACTAGGCGCCGGGACACCGTCCGTGCCGCCGGCGTAACTTCTGCCTGCGGCGCAATAAGGAAGCGGATTGTAACGCAAGGCGGCAGGGGAATCCAGTCCCCTGCCCGCCCTACGGGCATCCCGCGCCGTGGTCAGTGGCGGGCGCGGATGAAAGCGATCACCAGTACCGTCGCGCAGGCTTCCAGTGCGGCCACGAAGTACAGGCCGCCAGCCAGTTGGCCGGTACTGGTCTTGAACCAGCCAATCATGTACGGCGCCACAAAGCCGGCCAGGTTGCCGATCGAGTTGATCAGCGCGATGCCGCCTGCGGCTGCGGTGCCGGCAAGGAATGCCGACGGCAGCGACCAGAACACCGGGAAGGCGGCCAGGATGCCGATGGAGGCGATCGTCAGCGCGATCAGGGCCAGCACGGCGCTGTGAAGCAGGAAGCCGGTCAGCGTCAGGCCCACGGCTGCCACCAGCGTTGCCATCGCGCAGTGCATGCGGCGTTCGCCGGTGCGGTCCGAGTGAATACCGTTGAGGACCATGGCGATGGTGCCGGCCACGAACGGGATTGCGGAGACCAGGCCGATTTGCAAGTTGCCCTGTACGCCGAGTTCCTTGATGATCGACGGCGACCAGAATGCGATGGTGGCGTTGCCGCTAACGACGCAGAAGTAAATCGCCGCGCAGATCCACACGCGTGCATTGGCGAAGGCGTCCTTGAGCGACGAGTGCTTGTTGGGGTCACGCGCCTCGGCTTCCACGTCGCGCGTGACGATGGTCTGCTCCTGCTGCGTCAGCCACTTCGCGTTGACCGGTTTCTCCGGCAGGTACATCAGCACCGCGATACCGGCCAGCACCGAAGGAATCCCTTCGATCACGAACAGCCATTGCCAGTTGGCCAGGCCATCCACACCGTCCATTGCGCTCATGATGAAGCCGGCCAGCGGGCCGCCCACCACTCCGGCTATTGCGAACGACGTCATGAACAGGCCATTGATACGTGCGCGACGCGCGGCCGGGAACCAGTATGTCAGGTACAGCACCACGCCCGGGAAGAAGCCCGCCTCGAAGACGCCGAGCACGAAGCGCAGCGTATAGAACTGCATCGGCGTTTTCACGAAGATCATCGCCATCGACGCCAGGCCCCAGAGGATCGTGATGCGCGCCAGCGTCTTGCGGGCGCCGATCTTCTCGAGCAGCAGGTTGCTCGGCACCTCGAACAGAAAGTAGCCGATGAAGAAAATCCCCGCGCCCAGCCCGTACACGGCCTCGCTGAACTGCAAGTCCTGCAGCATCTGCAGCTTGGCAAAGCCGACGTTGACGCGGTCGATCCAGGCCAGGATAAACAGGAAGACCAGGAAAGGGATCAGGCGCACGGTAATCTTGCGATACGCCTCGTTGCGTTGCTGAGCCAGTTCCGCGGCAGGCAGGCTCTCCGGGGCGCCAGGGGCGCCGCTCATCACGATGGACATCTGTGACTACTCCTTGGGTGTGGTGGGCGGGGCCGCGCTGCGTTGGCGCGGCCCTCTCGGTCTTGCGTTGTGCTAGCCGTGGGATCCGGCGGAAAGAACGATCAGCGCATCAATCGAAGGCGCGTTCGATGGCCGCGGCCGCCTGCAACACGCGCGCGTCACTGCCATGCAGGCCGCACACGCCGAGGCCAATGCCTTCGCCGGCTGGCAGCGTCGCCGCGCAGCCGTCGAGGAAATTGATCACGCTTGCATTGCGAAGTACCAGGCCGTTGACCGCGAAGAAGTCTTCATCGCGTTCGAGGGCATCGAGACGCGGCGGGCGTACGGCCACGGTCGGCATCAGCCACGCATCGGCGTCGCGCAGCAAAACGGCGGCACGCTGCTGCATTGCGCATCGTGCGGCCAGCAGGTCGATGTAATCCGCCGCCGACTGCTTCTCGCCCCGGCGAATGCGCTGTGCCACTCGCTGGTCGTACTGGTCACCCTTGGCCGCCAGCAACGTGCGATGCCAGGCCCACGACTCAGCCGCGGTCAGGCCTCCACCGCCATTGATCTCCGGCAGGCGGCGCAGTTCGGGGAAGTCGAACGGGACGATCGTCGCGCCCTGGGCCGACAGCCTAGCCAGTGCGGCTTCAAACGCCTGCGCCACTTCCGGGTCGAGACCGTCGCAAACGAAATCGCGCGTCACGTAGAAGCGCAGTCCACGCAGGTCCGCCGCACGGGTATCCAGCGTCTCGCCGCTCAGCACCGCATCCATTGCCACGCAACAGGCAACCGAGCGCGCCAGCGGGCCGGCGGAGTCGAGCGACGTCGACAACGGCACTGCGCCGTCCAGCGGAACGCGACGCGCCGTCGGCTTGAAACCAGTCAAGCCGCAGAATGCCGACGGAATGCGGATCGAGCCGCCGGTATCGGTGCCGAGCGCAGCGACAGCCATGTCTTCGGCCACGCTCACCGCGCCACCCGATGTCGATCCACCGGCAACACGCTCGGGGTCGAACGGCGTGCGCGGCGTGCCGTAGTGCGGATTCAGCCCCAGGCCCGAGAACGCGAACTCGCTCATATTGGTACGGCCGATCAGCACCGCCCCAGCGGCACGCAGTCGCGCCACGGCGGGCGAGTCAGCCTGCGCCGGCGCACCGCCGTCGAGGGCCTTCGATCCGGCACGCGTGACCTGACCGCGAACGTCGAACAGGTCCTTGATCGAGATCGGCAGCCCGGCCAGCGGCGAGGCCACAAGGCCCGCGCTGCGCGCCTGATCGGCTGCACGTGCCTGGGCCAGCGCGCCTTCTGCATCGACCGTCATGAAGGCCGATCCGCCCGCCTGCCGATGCCGGGCGATATTAGCCAGCGCAGCCTCGGTCAGCGCCACGCTCGTGGTGCGGCCTGCAGCCAGCGCTGCGGCCAGTTGAGCTATGGTCGGCGCGCTCATTCGGCCACCGCCAGTGATTCCACGCGATATGCATGGCGCAGCGTGCGGTTGCGCACGGGGTCGTGCAGTTCCACTTCGAACGCTTCGCCATGGCCCAGATCGCCGATCACTGCCTGCGTGCCGCAGAACATTGCGGTGCCCACGGGCAATTGCGCTTCGCCGGTCAGGCGCTGGATCAGGTCGCGCGGGTCCAGCAGGCGCGTCACCTTGCCTTCCTGATACAGCGAGCGCTGACCATCGCGCACGCGCCAGCAACGCATTTCCAGCACGTCCCAGTGGTCGGCCACCTCGTCAAAACGCCAGACTTCGTGGCCCATCGGCTTGGCGCACATCTGCTTCGACACCGTCACGTCATAGGCCTCGACCTTGCGATCGGTGTGATCGGAACCGATGCCGATATAGAGTCCGTCTGCGCCCCGCAGCAGCACGAACTCGGTTTCGCCCGAGGAATCGTCGCGCGGCACTTCGAGCACGTCGTCGGTGGTCAGCAGCGCGGCGGCCAGCGGATAGAACGTCGGCACGGTTGCGGGCGGCTTGACGCCGAGCGCCTTGAGTTCGTCGATATGGTGCTGGACGGCGTCCATGTCGCGGCCGGTCCAGCCAGCGATGATCAATCGTTCGATGTCGAGGGCGAGCGCGCCCCCGCCGGCTACCTGAAGATGCAGTGTCGGCATTGCGTACTACCTTGTTACGAGGGGAAAAGGGTCGGTCAGAGTGTCCGGATGATGTTCTTCCGGAATTCGTCGATATGTTCGCGGATGGCCTCGCGCACCGCCGGTATGTCGCGCCGCTCCAAGGCGTCGACGATCTCCAGATGCTCCTGGTAGACGTTCTCCAGGTGCTGCGGATCCGAAAGCGAGAGGAACCAGAAACGCGCCTGCTTCTCATGCAGGCCGCGCAGCAGATCGGCCAGCACGCGGTTGCGCGAGGCGGCCGACATCGCCGTGTGGAACTTCAGGTCCAGCGCGGCCAGCGCCGGGATATCGCGCCTGGCGACCAGCTCGGGCGAGCGGTCGACGATGTCGCGCATCGCCTTGAAATCGCTGTCGTGACCGCGCTCGCATGCCAGGGTGGCGCACAGCACCTCATTGGTCGCGCGCACTTCGATCATGTCGAGCACTTCATTGAGCGACAGCGGCGTCACCAGCACGCCCTTGCGCGGCAGGATCGATACCAGCCCTTCCACTTCCAGGCGATGCAGCGCCTGATGCACGGGAGTACGACCGAGACCGAGCAACGCGGCCACCTGGGCCTCGTTCAGCGGCTCGCCGGGCCGGAACTCGCACGAGATGATGCGACGCTTGATCTCGGTGTATGCGTGTTCGCGCATGGCCGCCCCGCTCTGGGCGAGGGTCGGGATTGTGGGTTCGGCGTCGGCTGCGCCGACCAGTCGGATGGGATTCGCCACGGCAGATCGGAATCTGTTTGATGTTGCAGTGATACTAGTGTGATATTTCACTGAGCACAACCCGAGAAATTGTAGGGGTAAACACCAAGCAGCTTCGCAGATAGAACGGCTCGCGTATCATGAGCAATCGGCCTGAAATCGATAATCGATTCGACCGCATCTTGGTGCAATACATCTACATCGTGGTGCAGCGGGTCACGCCGATGGTGCCAACTCCAGGTCGAAGACCATGACCACCGACGACAAAGAACGCCCCGATCCGCTGTTCAACCAGTCCCTTGAAAAGGGCCTCGACGTGCTGCGTGCATTCAGCGCCGTGCATCGCACGCTGACGTTGGCCGAGCTGGCGGCACTGACAGGCATGACCAAAAGCTCCGCCCAGCGCACGATCCACACGCTGGAGCGGCTCGGGTACGTCGACAAGCATCCCCAGACGAGGCGTTTCCGGCTGACGCCCAGGGTGATGGAGATCGGCTACAACTACGTTGCCGCGGACGCGCTGATTCCGATCGCCAGCCCCTACCTCTCGCAACTGGCCAATGCCAGCGGCGAGACCGCCAACCTGACCGAGCCTGTCGGCCTGGAGATGGTCTACATGGCGCAGCTCGTGACCGCCAAGCACATGCCAGTGCTGACGCCGGTGGGCATGCGGATTCCGATGTACTGCACAAGCTCGGGACGCGCCTACCTGAGCACGCTGCCGGACGAACGCGTACGAGCGATGCTTGAAGCGTCCGCGCGCGCGCCACGCACGCCGGCCACGCTGACCGAGGTGGAGACCATCTTCGAGCGCGTCGTGGCGTGCCGCACGGTCGGTTACGCGTGCAACGAGGAGGAACTGTTCCTGGGCGACATGGGAATTGCCGCACCGGTAGTGAACAGCCGTGGCGAGGCAGTGGGGGCGGTCCATGTTTCGCCACCAGCCAGCCGCTGGACCATGGCCGACGCGCAGAAGAAGCTTGGCCCGCTGGTGGTCGAATGCGCGTGGGCGATCTCGCGATCGATCGCCCACTGAGCCAGCAGGTGCTTATCGCGCGTGCTCCAGCATGGCCCGCAGCAGGACGTTGGCGCCAGCCTCGATATGCTCGGGCAGCGCATCCTCCAGCTCGTTATGGCTGATGCCGTCCTTGCACGGTACGAAGATCATGCCGGTGGGTGCGCGCTGTGCCACGTACACCGCATCGTGTCCGGCGCCGCTGACCACATCCATGTGCGGCAGATCCAACCCAGCCGCCGCGCGGCGAACGCTATCGACGCACGCCGGCGCGAACAGGCAGGGTTCGAACTTGACCACCTGCCGGATTTCCACGTCCACGGCCGTCGCATCGGCAATACCGGCGAACGCCGCGCGCATCGCTGCGTCCATCCGGTCAAGGCCATCTTGCGAGAGATGGCGAACATCCACAGAGAAATCCACGCGCCCTGGTATCACGTTGCGCGAGTTCGGCATGACTTCCAGGAAGCCCACCGTGCCGCGGCCATGCGGGGCTTCGTCGCGCGCGATGCGATTCACCGCCTCGATCATGCGCGCCGAAGCCAGCAGCGCGTCGTGACGCAAGGCCAGCGGCGTCGGGCCTGCATGCGCATCCTGGCCGGTGACGGTCACGTCGTACCATTGCTGCCCAAGTGCCCCGGATACCACGCCAATCGGTAGGCCAGCGGCCTCCAGGACTGGCCCCTGCTCGATATGCGCCTCGAAGTAGGCCGCATACATGCCACCGGGCACTTCACCCGCACGCTGCGTGCCGCGATAGCCGATAGCTGCGAGCGCATCGCCAACGCTCACGCCGTCTCGGTCTTGCTGCCGTCTGGCGGACTCCGCATCGAATACGCCCGCGAATACGCCCGATCCCATCATCACGGGCGTAAAGCGCGTGCCTTCCTCGTTGGTCCAGATCGCCACCTCCAGCGGTGCACGCGTGGCAACGCCCAGATCGTTGAGCGTGCGCATCACTTCCAGACCCGCCAGCACGCCGAAATTGCCGTCGAACTTGCCGCCGGACGGTTGGGTATCGATATGGCTTCCCGTGGCCACCGCTGGTGCGGTGGGCTCTGTGCCGGCACGTCGTGCGAACACATTGCCGATCTCGTCCACGCGCACGTCGAGCCCAGCCTCGCGGCACCAGCTCGCCACGAGGTCGCGGCCCTTTCGGTCGTCTTCGGTCAGTGCAATACGGCATACGCCACCCTTAGGCGTGGCGCCGACCGCGCCCAGATCCATCAGCGATTGCCACAGGCGTGCGCCATTGATGCGAGGAGTGAATTGCGAATCCATGTCTGTGTTGTCTGCAGTGAGTGAACATCGACCCGGGTACGAGCAAGAAGCAGACCACTGACAGGTGCGGACAGTCTCGGCCATGACCACCCATCGATGGTGCATGGTCACTGGCACATCAATTGCTTGACGGAGCAATGTCCATCCACAGCCCATTCCGTTTCAGGAGCCCCGCCCGTGACCCACTCCACGTCCTCCCATTCAAAAGGCCTTTCCGCCGCGATTCGCACCGTCTTCGCCGCCGTCACGTTGTCGCTGCTGGCCCTGCCCGGCGCCGCGATGGCCGAGAAGGTGCTCCGCATCGGCATGACGGCCGCCGACATCCCGCGTACGCTCGGCCAGCCTGACCAGGGTTTCGAAGGCAACCGGTTCACTGGCATCCCGATGTATGACGCACTCACCCAGTGGGACCTGTCCAAGAGCAACGGCCCGAGCCTGCTGATTCCCGATCTGGCAACCGAATGGAAGGTCGACGACAAGAACAAGACCGAATGGACGTTCAAGCTGCGCCCAGGCGTGAAGTTTCACGACGGCTCGCCGTTCAATGCCGATGCCGTGGTCTGGAACGTCAACAAGGTGCTCGACAAGACCGCGAAGCAGTTCGACCCCAGCCAGGTTGGCGTCACCGCTTCGCGCATGCCCACGTTGCGCAGCGCGAAGAAGATCGATGACATGACCGTCCAACTCGTCACGTCAGAGCCCGATTCGTTCCTGCCGTACAACGTGTCGAACCTGTTCATGGCGTCGCCGACCCAGTGGGAGAAGAAGTACGCGGCGGTCCCTGCCTCCGTGACCGACCCAGCGGAGCGCAGCAAGCAGGCATGGGTGGCCTTTGCAGCGGACGCATCGGGTACGGGTCCATTCAAGATGACCCGCTTCGTCCCGCGCGAACGCCTGGAGCTTGCCAAGAACCCCGCCTACTGGGACAGCAAGCGGGTGCCGAAGATCGACAAGGTCGTGATGCTGCCGATGCCCGAGGCCAATGCACGCACCGCAGCACTGCTGTCAGGCCAGGTGGACTGGATCGAGGCCCCGGCACCTGATGCCATCGCGCAGATCAAGAGCCGTGGCTTCGATGTGTACGCCAACGCGCAGCCGCACATGTGGCCATGGCAATTGTCATTCGCGCCGAATTCCCCGTGGCTCGACAAGCGCGTGCGCCAGGCCGCGAACCTTTGCGTGAATCGCGCCGGCCTGAAGACACTGCTCGGCGGCTACATGGCCGAGGCCAAGGGCATCGTCGAAGCCGGAAACCCGTGGTGGGGCAATCCGGCATTCACCATCAAGTACGACCCCGCGGCCGCGCGCAAGCTGATGACAGAGGCCGGATACTCCGCCGCCAAGCCGGTGAAGGTAAAGGTCCAGGTATCCGCATCGGGCTCTGGCCAGATGCAGCCGCTGCCCATGAACGAGTACGTACAGCAAAACCTCAAGGAGTGCTTCTTCGACGTGGACTTTGACGTCGTCGAATGGAACACGCTGTTCACGAACTGGCGCATTGGCGCGAAGGATGCGAGCGCGCATGGCGCCAACGCGATCAATGTGAGCTTTGCGGCGATGGACCCTTTCTTTGCCATGGTCCGCTTCGTCAGCACGAAGACGCAGCCGCCGGTCTCGAACAACTGGGGCTACTTCGGCAACGCGGAGTTTGACAAGCTGATCGAGACCGCGCGCACCTCGTTTGGCGAAAAAGAACGAGACGCCGCGCTGGCAAAACTCCACGCACGCATCGTCGAAGAAGCGCCATTCGTGCTGATCGCCCACGATGTGGGCCCGCGCGCGATTTCCCGGAAGGTCAAGGGGGTGGTGCAGCCGCAGAGCTGGTTCATCGATATCGCGACGATGTCGATCGATTGACGGACTCGCCGCAGTGCCCTCCTCCGCGGAAGGGGGCACTTTCCCGCGCCAACGTATTTGCCTGTTCCCAAGCCGGCCATAGACCATGACTTACCTGCTTCGCCGCATCGCATATGCCCTGCCGATCCTGCTTGGGGTCGCCCTGCTCTGCTTCTCGCTGGTCCACATTGCCCCCGGCGATCCCCTTGTATCGGTGCTGCCGCCCGATGCATCCGAGGATCTGCGGCGACAACTGACCGCGCTGTACGGGTTCGACAAGCCGTTTCTCGAGCAATTTCTCCATTGGCTGCTGCGCGCGCTGCATGGGGACCTCGGTACGTCGATCGCCACGAACCGGCCAGTGATGAGCGAGGTGTCGGTTGCCGTTGTCAACTCCGTGCGCCTGGCCGCCGTCGCCACGCTGATCGGCTTCACGTTCGGCTGCCTGTTCGGCTTCGTGGCCGGCTACCTGCGCGATTCGGTTCCCGATCGTGTGGCGTCGTTCCTGTCGGTGCTGGGCGTCAGCATTCCGCATTACTGGCTCGGCATGGTGCTGGTGATTGCGTTCTCCGTGCTGCTGGGATGGCTGCCGGCCACCGGCGCCGGCCCCAATGGATCGGGCGACTGGAGTTGGGATTGGGAACACATCCAGTACATGCTGCTGCCCGCGGTCACGATGTCGGTGATTCCGATGGGCATCGTGGCCCGCACCATCCGCGCACTGGTGGCCGAGATCCTGTCCAACGAGTTCATTGTCGGCCTGCGCGCGCGCGGATTGTCGGACGTTGCCGTATTCCGTCACGTGGTCAAGAACGTGACGCCGACGGCGCTCTCGATCATGGGCCTGCAACTGGGCTATCTGCTCGGTGGCTCGATCCTGATCGAAACGGTGTTCTCCTGGCCGGGCACCGGTTTCCTGCTGAATTCCGCCATTTTCCAGCGCGATTTCCCGTTGTTGCAGGGCACGATTCTCGTCCTGGCAGTGTTCTTCGTGATGCTGAACCTGCTGGTCGATGCATTGCAGACGTTGTTCGACCCCCGTATCCAACGCAACTGAGGACGCCACGATGGAAATGACACTGAACAAGGCCGTGGCACCGCTACCCGTGGAGCGTTCGCCCGGATACTGGACCACGGTCTGCCGCCGGCTGCTGCGCAACAAGCTCGCGATGCTGGCCGCGCTGATCCTGATCGTACTTGTCCTGACGGCGATCTTCGCGCCGGCGCTGATGCCTGCCGACCCCTATGCGTCGTCGATTCTCAAGCGATTGAAGCCGATCGGCTTCGACGGTCACCTGCTTGGTACCGATGAACTGGGCCGCGACATGCTGTCGCGCCTGATGCTTGGCGGGCGGTTGTCGCTGTTCATGGGTATCACGCCGGTACTGCTCGCCTTCCTGATCGGCAGCACGATCGGCATCGTCGCCGGTTATGCGGGTGGCTGGACGAACACCGTCATCATGCGGCTCACCGACATCCTCTATGCGTTTCCCTCGGTACTGCTGGCCATTGCGCTATCCGGCACACTGGGCGCGGGGGTTGGCAACGCATTGTTATCGTTGACCATCGTGTTCGTGCCGCAGATCGTGCGCGTCGCCGAAAGCGTGACCACGCAGGTACGCAACCGGGAATTCGTCGATGCCGCCCGCGCCTCGGGCGCATCGTCGCTGACCATCGTGCGCGTGCACGTCCTCAACAACGTACTCGGCCCAATCTTCGTTTATGCCACGAGCCTGATCTCGGTCTCGATGATCCTGGCCTCCGGGCTCTCGTTCCTGGGGCTTGGCGTCAAGCCACCAGAGCCCGAATGGGGCCTGATGCTGAACACCCTGCGCACCGCCATCTACACCCAGCCATGGGTGGCCGCGTTGCCCGGCGCGATGATCTTCCTGACCTCGATCTCGTTCAACCTGCTGGCCGATGGCATTCGCTCGGCCATGGAAATCAAGGAGTGAGCATGGTTGAAACGCATGTACCCCTGCCTACCGCCCCCAATGATGTCGGCGGCCGGGCGCAGCCGCTGCTCATCGCACGCCAGCTGGTCAAGCACTTTCCGCTGAAGTCCCCCGTCCCGCTGCGCAAGGGCGGTGTCGTGCGTGCCGTGGACGGCGTGAGCTTCGATGTCCTCAAGGGCGAAACACTTGGCGTGGTCGGGGAATCTGGATGCGGCAAGTCCACCACGGCACGCCTGCTGATGCAACTCACGCCGCAGGACAGCGGCGAACTGATCTTCGATGCACAGGGCGTTGATTCCCGGCAATTGCCGATGAAGGCGTTCCGCAGTCAGGTGCAGATGGTATTCCAGGACAGCTACTCGTCGCTCAATCCACGACTGACTATCGAGGAATCGATTGCGTTCACGCCACGTGTCCACGGCGTTTCCGCACGGGAAGCCACGGAACGCGCCCGCTACCTGATGGAGCGCGTCGGGCTGGAGCCGAAGCGATTCGCCGGCCGCTATCCGCACGAACTGTCGGGCGGACAGCGCCAGCGCGTGAACATTGCGCGTGCGCTGGCGCCACGGCCCCGCCTTGTCATTCTTGACGAAGCCGTGTCCGCCCTCGACAAGTCCGTGGAAGCCCAGGTACTGAACCTGCTGATGGACCTCAAGGCCGAGTTCAACCTGACCTACGTGTTCATCAGCCACGACCTCAATGTGATTCGCTACCTTTGCGACCGCGTCATGGTCATGTATCTGGGCAAGGTCGTGGAGATCGGCGCAACCGAATCCGTCTATGCCAACCCGGCCCATCCCTATACGCGGGCACTGCTGACATCGATGCCTTCGATGGATCCCGACCAGCGCACGCTGGCCGCGCCGTTGGCTGGCGATCCGCCCAACCCGATCAATCCGCCATCGGGCTGCAGCTTCCATCCGCGCTGCGTGCGTGCCGAGCCCATTTGCGAACGGCGCGAGCCTGTGCTCACCGACACGCTCACCGGCCATCCGGTGTCATGCCTGATGGCCATGCCAGACGGCGGCCACTCGCTGCCGCTGCGCCGGCTGACGACGAACCTGCATGCCGCCACGCCCTGAACTCGCGGAGACACCAATGTCCACCGACCCCCTCCATTCCCATCCACCCGCAGTCTCCGTGCGAGATCTGCGTGTGTCCTTTGCAAGCGGCGGCAAGACGATCCAGGCCGTCAACGGTGTATCGCTGGAAGTAGCGCCGGGCGAAGCCGTGGCGCTGATCGGCGAGTCGGGCTCTGGCAAGAGCGTCACGCTACGCGCCTTGATGCGTTTGCACCCGCCACGCCGCACGACGATATCCGGCGAGATTCAGGTCGACGGCCAGTCCGTGCTGGATCTCGACAAACGCGCGCTGGCCCGCCTGCGCGGCGGCACCGTCGCCATGGTGTTTCAGGAGCCACTCCTGGCGCTGGACCCCGTCTACACGGTTGGGCAACAGATTGTCGAATGCATCCGCACACACCGTAGGGTATCGACATCGGAAGCGCGTGCGCTGGCACTCAAGGCGCTGGAATCCGTGCGCATTCCCAGCCCGGAACGACGCCTGGCAGCCTATCCGCATGAGATGTCGGGCGGCATGCGTCAGCGCGCGATGATCGCGCTGGCGCTGTCCGCACAGCCCAGGATCCTGCTGGCCGACGAGCCCACGACGGCACTCGATGCCACGGTGCAGATCCAGGTACTGATACTGCTGCGCGAACTGCAGCGCGAGCTCGGCCTGTCGATCATCTTTGTCACCCACGATATCGGCGCCGCCGTGGAAATCGCCGATCGCGTCGCCGTGATGTATGGCGGACGCATTGTCGAGGAAGGCCCCATCCGCACCCTGATGCGTGACGCGCGCCATCCGTACACGATCGCCTTGCTGCAAAGCCGACAGCATGGCATGGGCCGTGGCGAACGCCTCGCGACGATCGGTGGCGCGCCGCCTGACCTGGCCGCGCTGCCGCCCGGCTGCACGTTCGCACCACGCTGCGCGCAGGCCAGTGCGGCCTGCCTGTCGGCGATACCGAAAGCCGTATCGCTCGGCAACGGACATCGCGTCAGCTGTGTGCGGGTTACCGCGCCCGCTGCCACCGAATGCGTCGCCTGAAACCGTTTGATCGATTCCAAGGAAATCACACCCATGAGCCTGGCCACCCATCCCTCGCGCGCCTTTCTGCCATACCCCGATGCCCCCGTGCCCAACGCGGCCAGCGGCCCGCTTCACGGCCTGACGTTCGCCGTCAAGGACCTCTTCGACGTCTCCGGCTACCCCACGGGCGGCGGCAATCCGCATGTGCTAGCACGCTCTGGCATCAAGACCACGACAGCGCCCACCGTCCAGAAACTACTCGACGCAGGCGCGGCGTTCGTCGGCAAGGTCCATACGGACGAGCTCGCGTTCTCGATGAACGGACAGAACCATCACTACGGCGGCCCGTACAACGGCACGGCGCCCGATCGCATTACGGGCGGCTCGTCGTCGGGCTCGGCGTCCGCAGTGTCGAACAAGCTGTGCGACTTCGCGCTCGGCACCGACACCGGTGGCTCGGTCCGCGCACCAGCCAGTCATTGCGGTCTGTTCGGCATCCGTCCGTCACATGGCCGGATATCGCTGACTCACTGCATGCCACTGTGCGAAACACTGGATACGTGCGGCTTCTTCGCCCGGGATATCGCCACCTTCGCGCGCGTGGCCGACGTCCTGCTAGGTGCGGATGCCAATCCGCTGCCCAGCCAGCCCAGGCTGTTGCTGGCAGCCGACCTGTTCGAACTGCCAACGCCCGAGGCGCGCAAGGCGCTTGCACCCGCCGCCGCTCGCATCGAGGCCGTGCTCGGTAAAGCCTCGCCTGTTGACGTGGCCGATCGTCCGCTGTCGGATCTGTACTGGGCCTTTCGTTACGTGCAAGGCTGGGAGGCGTGGCGGGCGGACGGCGCACTGATTGAGAACTATGGCCTGCAGCTGGGGCCCGATGTCGCCGGCCGATTCGCGTTCAGCAAGGAGGTAACGGCAGCGCAGTTCGAGAAATCGAGCGCCGTGCGCCGGGAGTTCACGGCTCACCTGGGCCGTCTGCTGGGTCAAGACGGCATCCTGTTGCTACCGACGATGCCGGACATCGCGCCACTGCGTACGACACCGATGGAAGCACTCGAAGACTACCGGACCACCGCGGCGCATACGCTGTGCCTGACCCCGCTGACCGGATTCCCTCAACTCAGCCTGCCGCTATCCGGGCGCGACGGCGCGCCACTGGGACTATCCCTGATTGGCCCCATGGGGAGCGACCGCAGCCTGATTGCCGTGGCTGAAACATTGATGACGGCGATCGCCTGAACTAAGCTGGTGCCAGACCGCTCCCCGATCTTCGTCGGCGACGCGGATGGCGCCAACCGCTCCCATCACGGCAATCACATCATGACCCGACTCCGCATCTCCGCCGCCGGCTACACCTTTATCGCCGATACCAACCCCGATGCGCCGCAGACCGTTGCCGCGTTTCTGAAACTGCTGCCCTATCGGCAGAAGCTGATCCACGTACGCTGGAGTGGCGAGGGCTGCTGGATTCCATTGGGCGAGTTCAGGCTTGGTGTCGACTTCGAGAACCACACGAGCCATCCGTCCGTGGGCGACATCCTGTTCTACCCAGGCGGCTACAGCGAGACGGAGATCATCCTGGCCTACGGGAGCTGCTGCTTCGCCAGCAAGCTGGGACAACTGGCGGGCAACCACTTCCTGACCATCGTCGAGGGCAAGGAAAACCTGCGCGCCCTGGGCACCAAGGTGCTGTGGGAAGGCGCCCAGGACGTCGTATTCGAACTGGCCTGACGGGCTCAGGCATCGCCGGCGGACAGCGCCAGCGTACGGAGCGCCGCCACCGGCTCGGGCGCATCCCGGCGGGAGAGCAGTACCACACGTGTCGTCGCGCCCGCATCGGACAATGGCACGAACCGGACGCCATCGGGCCCGAACCACTGCATCGATTCCGGCACCACGGCTACGCCGAAGCCCGCCGCCACAAGCGATAGCTGCGAAAGCTTGCGGGAAATCGCACCGGCCGCCGTGGGATAGAAGCCGCTCGCCTGGCAAAGCTGCGCCACGCGGTAGCTAAGCCCGCCCCGCTCCGGGTGCGGCAGCGAGACAAACGGCATCTCTCGCAAGGCACTCAGCGTCAGCGATTCCCGTCGCGACATTGGATGGTCGGCGCAGACAGCCACGACCAGCCGCTCCCCGGCCATCGGATCGATCTGGATGTTCGGGTAGCGGCGCAGCACCGGATCACGCGCCAACCCGAGGTCGGCACGGCCTTCCTCGATGTCGACCGATTGCTGCTCCGACGATGCCTGGGCAATTTCAAAGCGGGCGGCGGGATGGTCGGACTGCCAGCGGTGCAACCAGCCGCAACGCTGCGGCGTCAGCACGACCGAGCTCGAATGGAGCAGGCGTATCGCATCGACCCCACCACGCTGCACTTGGCGGGCCTGCACGGCCGCGCCAGCGATGTCGGACAGAATGCGGCGCGCCGATTCGTAGAACACCTGCCCCGCCGCCGTCGGCTCCACATGCCGAGGCTTGCGCACCAGCAATTCCACCTGCAGCGCCGCTTCCATGTCACGGATCTGCCGGCTCAGCGCCGACTGGGCGATAAACAGCCGTTCGGCCGCCAGGCTGAAATTGCCGGCGTCCACAATCTCGACGAAATAGCGCAACTGCTTCAGGGAGGGCGTCATGAGCGAGAGTTTGCCACGCCCTTCATGGACTCTGGCTGCCATGCCGATTTGCGATGGCAGCGTGCGGCATTTGCGATCGATCGGCACGTCGCCCGGCGCTACGCTGAATCCTCTCCCAATCCCCGCCTCGCCGATGGACCTGTCCGCCCTGCTTCCCGACGTTTCCCTGCCCCCCTATGCCACCATGAGCGCCGCGTTGGCCGTGGCGTACGTCATCTTCGGCATTGCCGGATTCGGCACGGCGCTGGTGGCAGCACCTGTGCTGGCCTATGTGATGCCCGTCGCGCAGATCGTGCCACTGCTGGCGTTAATGGACTGCTCGGCGGCACTTCTAAACCTGGCACGCGACGGACACGCCGCCGATCGTACCGAGTTGCGGCGGCTGGTGCCGTGCCTGCTCATCGGCAGCCTGATCGGCGCGGCACTGCTGCTGCGGATACGCGCCGACCTGCTGCCCGCCGTGCTGGGTGTCTTCGTCACGGCGTATGCGATCTGGTCGTTGCTCGGCAAGCGGCCGGCCACGCGACTTTCCTCATCCGCCGCCGTGCCGTTCGGGTTGGTCGGTGGCATCTGCTCCGCAATGTTCGGTAGCGGTGGCTTTCTATACGCGATCTATCTGTCGAGTCGGCTCGACAAGGACGCCATGCGCGTCACCCAATCGACCTTGATTGGATTGTCCACACTGACACGGTTGGTGCTGTTCCTGCTGGCGGGCGTTTATGCGGACGCGGAACTGCTGAAGCTCGCGGTGGCACTGGCACCGGCGATGATCGCTGGGCTGTGGGTCGGGCGCCAGATTACGCTGCGCATGTCGCGCGAGCAGTTCCTTCGCGTGGTGAACGTGATCGTGCTGCTTTCGGGCAGCGCGCTGGTCATTCGCGCCTGGCTGGCCTGATCAGGCTCCTCGCGCATTGAAGCCTCGCGCCTTATCTCCTCGCGCGCTAACATGCCGGCATCGCGGACCCACTGTCGGGCCCACCCAAGCTGGAGATGCTCCCGGTATGTACATGATCTACTGGACCGAGGCCACCGCCGACGGTCTGGCCCCGCACGCGCAATCGTTCCCCGGTGACGCCCTTAAGGATGCGCTGCAGTTCGCGGAGGCGCTGCGTCGTCGCCAGTTTGCCGGCGAGCCGGTCAGCTTCGTCACGCTCTGCTCGGAAAATCCGAACTCGGTCGGCAAGCCGGGCGCGGCTGACCCGCCGCCCGACTACGAATGGAAGAAGCGCAGGCCGTAGCAGCCTGCTGCCAGCCCCAAACCCTCAGTTCGTCATCACCCCTTGCCCGCCTTCCGGCGGCCGGACGCGGAACCACGCCGCGTACAGCGCGGGCAGGAACAACAGTGTCAGCACCGTGGCGACGATCAGGCCACCCATGATCGCGGCGGCCATCGGCCCCCAGAACGTCGAGCGCGACAGGGGAATCATCGCCAGCACCGCCGCTGCGGCTGTCAGCATGATCGGGCGGGCCCGGCGCACCGCTGACTCGACGATGGCCTGCCATGGCGGAATGCCCGCCTTGATGTCCTGCTCGATCTGATCAACCAGAATCACCGAATTGCGGATGATCATGCCCAGCAGCGCGGTAATGCCCAACTGGGCGACAAACCCCATCGGCGCGTGCAGGAGCAACAGCGTCGCCGCCGCGCCAATCAGACCCAGCGGGCCGGTCAGGAACACCATCACCGACCGCGAGAAGCTGTGCAACTGCAGCATCAGCAGCGTGAAGATCAGGAAGATGCACAGCGGCAGTTGCGCGGCGATCGATGCGCCAGCCTTGCCGCTTTCCTCCTGCGCACCCGCGATCGCGATGCGGTAGCCGGGCGGCAGGGTAGCGCGGATCGCGTCGAGCTTCGGATCGATCTGCGCGGTCACGGTCGGGCCCTGGATGCCATCGACGATGTCGGACTGCACGGTAACGCCGAAGTCGCGATTCTCGCGCCAGAGCACGCCGGGCTCCGACTTCAGCGTCACGCGCGCCACCTGCGTCAGCGGAACGGCGCGGCCCGTGCTGGTCGGCACCAGGATGTTGTTCAGGTCCGACATCGTGTCGCGCTCGCTTTTCGGCGTGCGCATGACGATATCGATCAGCTTGTCCGCGTCGCGATACTGGCCGACCGGCACGCCGGTCAGCACCGCCTGCGTGGCGCGGGCAATCGCATTGGTGGTCACACCGAGCGCGCGTGCCTTGTCCTGGTCAAGCTCGAGACGCAGCATCTTCACGTTCTCGTTCCAGTTGTCATTGACGCCGACCGTGTTCGGATTGGCTGCCATGATGGCCCGCACCTGATCCGCCGCCTTGCGCACCCCGGCGGCATCCGGACCAATCACCCGGAACTGCACCGGGTAAGCAACGGGCGGTCCGTTCGGCAGCAGCTTCACGCGGCCCCGGAGTTGCGGGAACTCCGTGGCCAGCACCTGCTCGATGCGCTTGCGCAGCACGTCGCGCTGCTCCGCGTCCGCCGGCATCACGATCAGCTGCGCCACGTTCGATTGCGGCAGGATCTGGTCCAGCGGCAGGTAGAAGCGCGGCGCGCCGGTACCTATGAACGTGGTCAGGCTGCCCACGGCCTTGTCGCGCCGCATCGCCACTTCGAAGCGCTTGGCTTCGGCTTCGGTCTGCACAAAGCTCGTGCCTTCCGGCATCCAGAGTTCAACCATCAACTCGGGGCGGCTCGAATCGGGAAAGAACTGCTTCTCGACGAACTTGAACGCGAACAGCCCCAGCGCGAACGCCGCCAGCGTGACCACGATCACGGTCTTGCGCCACGTGACGCACCAGTTCACCAGCGCGCGGAAGCGGGCGTAGAACGGCGTATCGAACACCTCGTGATGGCCGCCGTCGCTCGGGCGCGTCTTGAGCAGCAAATAGCCCAGGTACGGTGTGAAGTAGACCGCCGCCAGCCAGGACAGCACCAACGCCAGCGCCGTCACAGCAAAGATCGCGAACGTGTATTCGCCAACGGTCGAGCGCGCCAGCCCCACGGGCAGGAAGCCTGCCGCCGTAATCAGCGTGCCGGTCAGCATCGGCATTGCCGTGGAGGTGTAGGCAAACGTGGCGGCCTCCATCTTGGAGAAGCCTTCCTCCAGCTTGCGCACCATCATTTCGACCGCGATGATCGCGTCGTCCACCAGCAGGCCCAGCGCGATGATCAGGGCGCCAAGCGATATCTTGTGGAGCCCGATGCCGAATATGTTCATGAACAGGAACGTCACGGCCAGCACCAGCGGAATCGTCAGCGCCACCACGAGTCCGGGACGTACGTCGAGCCGTAACGGCCGCGTATGGAGCCCGAGCGAGACGAAGCTCACACCCAGCACGATCACAACGGCCTCGATCAGCACCCGCACGAACTCGCCCACCGAGTGCTTCACGGCCTGCGGCTGATCCTGGACCTGATCCATCTCGATGCCGACCGGCAACTGGTTGCGCAGGCCATCGACCACGCGGCGCAGTTCCTTGCCCAGCGCGATGATGTCCCCGCCCTTCTCCATCGAAATACCCAGGCCGATCACATCCTTGCCGTTGAAACGCATCCGGCTCACCGGGGGATCGACATACCCGCGATAGACGTGCGCGATGTCGCCCAGCCGAATATTGGCGATGCCGTTCGGCCCCCGCAGGACCAGGTTCTTCAGGTCTGCCACCCCGCCAAGCTGCCCGGTGATGCGGACCTGCAGGTTGTCGGTCGGCGTCACGAGGACACCACTACCCGTGGGATTGTTCTGCTCGGCAATCTGGTTGGCGATCGCGTTGATGTCCAGCCCAAGCTGCGCGAAGCGGGCCTGATTGAACTCGACATAGAGCTTCTCGTCCTGCAGCCCCAGCAGGGACACCTTGGCCACGGCGGGGATGCGCAGCATCTCCTGCCGCACGAGATCCGCGTACTCGCGCAGTTCCTTGTAAGTGAAGCCGTCGGCCGAGAGCGCATAGATCGAGCCGTACACATCGCCGAACTCATCATTGAAGAACGGCCCACGCACGCCCTGCGGCAGCGTCGGCTGGATGTCGCCAATCTTCTTGCGCACCGTGTACCAGATCTGCGCGGTGTCCTTAGCCGGCGCGTTGTCAGCCAGCTGGAAGATCACCGTGGTCTCGCCCGGCTTCGAGAAACTGCGGATCTTGTCCGCGTATGGCACTTCCTGAAGCTGGCGTTCGATCTTGTCGGTCACCTGCACGGCGATCTGCTCGGCGGTAGCGCCAGGCCAGAGCGCCTGCACGACCATCACGCGGAACGTGAACGGCGGATCTTCATCCTGCCCTAGCTGGAAGAAGGCCAACAGGCCGCCCAGCAGCAGCACAACGAGCAGGTAGCGGGTCAGCGGCTGGTGCTCAAGCGCCCAGCGCGACAGGTTGAAGCGGGAATGTTCCATGCGCCGCCCTCAGCCCAGGCGGCTATCCAGCGCGGCCAGCGGCGCGCCAGGATTCGAGGCCGGCTGTGCCGGAGCAATGCTCTGCATCGGTCTGACCTTCTGCCCCGGCCTGAGCAGGTGCACACCCGCCGTGACGATGACCTGACCCGGCTTCAAGCCGCTTCGCACTTCGATCAGGTTGCCGTCGGCGTTGCCAAGCATCACGGGCACCGGGTTGACCGTGCCACCGGTGCCCTTGCCGCCGGAATCCGGTTGATAGACCCAGACCTGATTGCTGCCCTGGTTCTGCAGCAGGGCCGTCAGCGGAATGCGAATCGCGGCGCTGTCGCCGGACCGGACAAAGGTCACCACGGCGGTCATGCCGATGCGTAGGTCAGCCGGCGGATTCGGCACGCTGACGCGCGTCGGGTACGTCCGCGTCACCGTATCGGCAGCTGCGGAAATCTCGCGAACCCGTCCCGGCAGCACGCGATCCGGTTCCGACCAGGTGCGAATCGTGACTTCCGTAATGCCACGCAGCATGTCGACCTGATCTTCCGGCAGGCCGATCGCCACTTCCTTTTCGGCCGTCTGCGCCACACGGATCACCGGCTGGCCCGGTGTAACGACCTGCCCCACCTCGGTGTCGATCGCGGTCACCACGCCATCGGCGTCGGCGGTCAGCACCGCATAGCCGGTCTGGTTCGACTGGTTGCGCAGATTGGCCTGGGCCTGCTCCAGCTTCGAAGCGGCCGAATCGTAGGTGGCCTGACGGCGGTGCTGCTCGGCGGCACTGATAAATCCCTTGGCCGCGAGTTCGTTGTAGCGCTTGAGATCGGACGCCGCGAGATCTCGGTCGGTCTTGGCCGCGTCGTACTGGGCACGCGCGCCGGCTTCCGCCAGCCCCAGATCGGTCGGATCAAGCCTGGCCAGCGGCTGCCCCTTGCGCACGGTGGCACCCACGTCCACCAGACGGGCGGCGATCTTTCCGCCCACGCGGAATCCCAGGCGCGACTCCACGCGCGGGCGCACCTCGCCCGAGAATTCAAAGGCCGTCTTGCCCGCTGCCGGGTTCAGTTGCAGCAACCGAACCGGCCGCACGTACTCGACAGATTCCGCCTGCTTGCCGCAGCCAGCCAACATCAAGGCGGTCGAAAGCGCAAGCACGGCCAGCCCCGCGGCGATGGGCCGGGCGGCACGGCGTCCGCGCCGGCGTTCCGGCAGCGGCGCGAGAGAACGAACTTCAGCGTCTACGGCCGCAACTTCCGGCCCGGCGTAATGCACTGGCATGGACAAGCGATATCTGGTCGGTGGAACGGGTGCAGCCGGTGGCCCTCGCCTGACGGCGAGCGACTCTCTGGAATGCGTCTTTGGGATAACTTTCAGGCATCTGCGCGGATGCCTGGGGCCAAGGGAAGAAATTAATAACTGGCCGGTCAGTAATATACTGATCACCCTCGAGTGCGTCAAACGGCGGATGACGAACAGGCGTATCGTGCGACGAAAGGTCCGCAGCAAGCGTCAGCGGGCGCCTGAAGGCGCCGGCGGCTTCTCCCGGTGCTACAATCCGCGCCTTTGGCGCCGCCCCCGCCGCCCCACATTCAAAGAGATTGGCGTGACGCCCGATCAGTATTGCCAGGACAAGGCCGCCCAGAGCGGCTCCAGCTTCTACTACAGTAGCCTCCTCCTCCCCTCCGACCGCCGCAACGCCCTGACCGCGCTGCAAGCCTGGCGCCAGGAACTCGATGCCATCGTCAACGAGAACCATGACGCCGGCGTAGCCCACCAGCGCCTGGACTGGTGGCGCGCGGAATTGCGCCGCCTGTACGACGGGGGAGCAGCCCACCCGGTCAGCCAGGCGCTTCAGCCGCATCTGGATGCGCTGCCGCAGGCCGAAATGGCCGAGATGCTCGCCGCCACCGAGATGGATCTGGCGCAATCGCGCTATCTGGACGAGATCGGACTGGTTCGATACTGCCAGGCCTCGGGCGGCACGTTCGGCAAGCTGACGGCCCGCGTGCTTGGCCACACCGACCCGCGCACTCTCGATGCCGCGGAACAGCTCGGGCTGTCCTTGCAGCGGGTGCGCATCGTGAAGGATGTCGGTGGCGACGCGCGCCATGGCCGTATCTATATTCCTGTCGATACGCTGCAACGCTTCGAAGTGCCCGCCGCGGACATCCTGCAGTCGCGCCATTCGGACCGCTTTGTCGCGCTGATGCGGGAACAGGCCACAAAAGCCCGCACGCTGTATGGCGAGGCACTGGCCGCATTGCCGCGCGCCGATCGTCGATCCCAGCGTGCCCAACTGGCCTTCGCGGCCATTCAGCACGCCCTTCTGGACGAAATCGAAGCCAGCGACTTCCAGGTCCTGAACCAGCGCATTGATCTGACGCCGATGCGCAAGCTCTGGATTGCCTGGAAAACCTGGCTGAAGAATGGCTAACCCCCGGCTTCGTTCCGCTTTTCTGCTTTTCTGCCTTTCTGCCCTACTGTCGTTGACGCCATGACCACCGCCACACCTTCCCTCGGCCAGTCGATCCTCGAACGCGCTGAAGCCCTTGCCCGCTTCTCGGATATGGAGGATGGCCTGACCTGCGCCTATCTGACGCCCGCCCACCGCCAGGCACAAGCGCAGTTGGCACGGTGGATGGAGGATGCCGGCATGACGGTACGGATCGACGCGATCGGCAACGTGATTGGCCGTTACGCCGCCGATCCGGCCGCGGCCAATCCGAAGGTGCTGATGACGGGCTCGCACTTCGACACGGTGCGCAATGGCGGCCGCTATGACGGCAGGCTCGGCATCCTGCTGCCAATTGCCGTCGTTGGCGCGCTGCGCGATGCCGGCATTCGCCTGCCCTATCACTTCGAAGTGGTTGGATTTGCCGAGGAAGAAGGCCTGCGTTTCAAGACCAGCTTTCTGGCCAGTAGCGTGCTGGCGGGACGCTTCGACCCTGCGCTGCTCGACCGCGCTGACGTGGATGGCGCGACGATGCGCGAGGCCCTGGCCGACTCCGGCCTGCCCGGCGCCGGCGACATCGACGCCTTGCGCGCTGCGGCGGTCGATCCGTCGACACTGGCTGGCTTTGTCGAAGTCCATATCGAACAGGGCCCGGTGCTGCTCAATCGCGGATTGCCGCTCGGCATCGTGACCCAGATTGCCGGAAGCAGCCGCTTCCAGGTACGTGTGGAGGGCCTGGCCAGCCACGCTGGCACCACGCCGATGGATATGCGCCGCGATGCCGCGACGGGTGCCGCAGAGATGATCCTGCTTGTGGAGTCGCGCTGCGCCCAGGTGCCGACGCTGGTGGGCACGGTGGGCCAGCTTCAGGTGCCGAACGGGTCAAGCAACGTGATTCCGGCCGCGTGCGTGTTCTCGATGGACATCCGCGCCGGTGAAGACGGCATTCGCGAGGCCGCCATCGCCGATATCGTCGCCGGGATCGAGCGGATTGCCGCAAAGCGCGGCCTGCAGGCCAGCGTGGAGCGCGTGACGCCGGTCAACAATGCGCCCTGCGCGCGCTGGCTGATGGATCAATTCGGTGCAGTGCTGAAAAAGCGTGGCCATGAAGTGTTCGAACTGCCTTCAGGCGCGGGCCACGATGCGATGATGATGCACCGCATCATCGATGTGGCGATGCTGTTCGTCCGATGTGGCAATGGCGGTATCAGCCACAACCCGCTCGAGACGATCACAGAGGAAGATGCGCAACAGGCTGCTGAAGTCTTCGTGGACTTCCTGCGGCATTTCCGGGTGAAAGACTGAGTGGACTGAGTGGACTGGGCTTCGGGGGCGCGGTACGGCAAGGCCGCGCAACGGCGCCAGGATCGCCCAGAAGCGGTTTCTCAGCCGCCTTGGTACATCTCGCGGCTGAGATCGTAGAGATTCTTGCGTAACGTCTTGCGCTCGTCAGGCGACAGGCGGGGATTGCCACCGCGCTGACCCTGCCGCGTGGCGCGGTCGGCCATATCCCGTTCGGACTCGGCCTTGTCGGGCCGCCGAGCGGACGAGCGACCCCGCTCCGAGGCCTGGCCGTTGCCGACCTGGGCGCTGGATGAGGACTGGCCTTTCGATGTGTGAAGCAGATGTGCCATACCCGCCGACTGGGCCAGCGCCACGTCGGATGCAGCCGTAATCAGCAGGGTCAGGCCAGCCAGACATGCTGCTCGCGCGTACGTCGCGCACCGCAGGGTATGCCCAGGCCGGATTCGCTTCACTTTCATTGGATAATGGCGGTTTCGACGGCACCCCGACTGCCTGCCATCCAGCATCAACTGGGGGGAGGCTGCGTGGCCCCTGCCGTCAGCAAGGGGCGTTGGATGCCCGTGGTGGCCGCTCCTGGAATTGGACCGAAAATCGGCATCAGGAATACGGTTTGCGGAGTGTAAATGCACAAAAGGTGCACGCCGCCATACCACAGGGTAAAGTATGTAACGTTTTGTTAAGCCATTTTGAGCGAAAGCGATAGTCGCTAAGATACCGCCATGGAAAATACCAGCCACAAGATTCTCGTCGTGGACGACGACCCGCGCCTGCGCGATCTTCTACGCCGCTATCTCGGCGAGCAGGGCTTCACGGTCCTCGTGGCGGAAAACGCCACGGCCATGAATAAGCTCTGGCTGCGCGAACGTTTCGACCTGCTGGTGCTGGACCTGATGATGCCGGGCGAGGACGGCCTTTCCATCTGCCGCCGCCTGCGAGGCGCCAACGACCAGACCCCGATCATCATGCTCACCGCCAAGGGCGAGGACGTGGACCGTATCGTCGGCCTGGAAATGGGCGCGGACGACTATCTGCCCAAGCCTTTCAACCCGCGTGAACTGATCGCGCGGATTCACGCGGTGCTGCGCCGCAAGGGTCCGGCCGAAGTGCCTGGCGCCCCGTCGGAAACCCCGGAAACGTTCGCCTTTGGCGATTTCGTGCTCAACCTGGCCACGCGCACGCTGACCAAGAACGACGAGGAAATCACGCTCACCACGGGCGAGTTCTCGGTGCTCAAGGTTTTCGCGCGCCACCCGCGCCAGCCGTTGTCGCGCGAGAAGCTCATGGAAATGGCACGCGGCCGCGAGTACGAAGTCTTCGACCGCAGCCTGGACGTGCAGATCTCTCGCCTGCGCAAGCTGATCGAGCCAGATCCGGGTAACCCGCGCTTCATCCAGACGGTCTGGGGCCTGGGTTATGTCTTTATCCCCGATGGCGTGAAGTAATTCCGGTCGCACCTCACAGCTTCAACGTGGCGACCGCTCTCGGCCGTACCGCAACGCGGTTCTTTGGTTCGCTCTTCTGGCGAACCTTCATGCTGATCGCCCTGTTGCTGGCGATCTCGCTGGGTATCTGGTTCCAGAGCTACCGGCTCTTCGAACGCGCACCGCGTGCCCAGCAGATCGCCATGCAGGTAGTCAGCGTGGTCAAGCTCACCCGCGCGGCCCTGCTCTACTCGGACCCGGCTCGTCGCCGGTTCCTTTTGCTCGACCTCGTCCAGAACGAGGGCATCAAGGTCTATCCGCGCGAGAAGGACGATGACTTCGCGGCGCCCACGGCCAACCCGTTCCTGACGCAGCTCGTCCAACAGGAGATTCGCGGCCGCCTGGGCGAAGACACTGTCATCGCGACCACGGTCAACGACATCCCCGGCGTGTGGGTCAGCTTCGAAATCGAAGGCGACGACTACTGGGTCGCCATCAGCCCCGAACGATTCGAGCGCGTGCCAGGCATCCAGTGGCTCTGGTGGAGTATCGCGGCACTGATGCTGTCGATCATCGGCGCGGCATTCATCACCGCGCGCGTCAACTATCCGCTCAAACGACTGGCCAACGCCGCGCGCCAGATCGGGTCCGGTGGCGATCCACCGCCGCTGCGCGAACAGGGCGCTAGCGAAGTGGCGCAGGCCAACCGCAGCTTCAACCAGATGGTGCACGACCTGCGTCAGCTCGACGACGACCGCGTGGTGATGCTGGCAGGCATCTCGCACGATCTGCGCACGCCGCTCACCCGCCTGCGGCTGGAAACCGAAATGTCCCCCGTGGACAACATCACCCGCGACGCGATGATCGCCGACATCGAACAGATGGACGCGATCATCGGCCAGTTCCTGAACTATGCCCGGCCGGGGCAGGAAGTCGTGGAACCGGTCGATCTATCGACGCTCGTGCAGGAGTCAGTCGGCGTCTATGCCGCACATGACGACGTGCGCATCCACGTGCGATCGAACGGCCCGGTGATGGCCATGGCCAACCGCATGGAGATCCAGCGCATTCTCGACAACCTCGTGGAGAACGCGCGGCGCTACGCCAAGGACGAAGAGACCGGCATGGCCGAAGTGGAGATCTCCACGCGCGTCGAGGACAAGGATGCGGTGCTGGTCGTGGCGGACAACGGCATGGGTGTGCCGGACGAAGAACTGTCGCTGCTGACGCGCCCGTTCTACCGGCTCGACGCCGCCCGCAGCGAGGCCAAGGGGGCCGGCCTGGGCATGTCCATCGTCAACCGCATCCTGCAGCGCAACGGCGGCAGGCTGGTCCTTGCCAACCGTCCGGCGCCCAAGTCCGGGCTGGTGGTCAGCGCAATCTTCCGGCGCGCCTGAGCGCCATCTCGCGAAAATCGCCGCGAATGTATTCGATGCGGCGCATTGACAGGTTTTCGACAGCAAACGATAGGGTTTTGTAAGCTTGTTGACAGGCGATTGACAGCGATTCGGCGCAAACTTCCGCCCATCGACAGGTCCGATGCATACCGTTGCATCCCTAGCCATGGCACCGCCTGCCGCAACCCCAAACGCCCTGGCTGCCCACACCGAAAACATACCGCCGGCCAACCGGCGGTGATCGAGAGACAGCCATGTCCAGCACCACCCAGTCACAACACGGATTCCGCACCGTGTTCCGCGTTGTCAGCGGCAACTTCCTGGAAATGTACGACTTCATGGTCTATGGCTTTTACGCCGCAGCCATCGCCCGTACGTTCTTTCCTTCCGATAATGAATTCGCATCGCTGATGCTCTCGCTGGCCACGTTCGGCGCGGGCTTCCTGATGCGACCATTGGGCGCCATCATCCTGGGCGCCTATATCGATCACCACGGCCGTCGCAAGGGCCTGATCCTCACACTGATCCTGATGGCGGCCGGCACGCTGCTCATTGCCGTTGTGCCAGGGTACGCGACGATCGGCGTGGCCGCACCGCTGCTGGTCCTGTTCGGACGACTGCTGCAGGGTTTCTCCGCAGGCGTGGAACTGGGCGGAGTTTCGGTGTATCTGTCCGAGATCGCCAAGCCCGGCAAGAAAGGCTTTTACGTGGCATGGCAATCGGCCAGCCAGCAGGTAGCCGTGATCTTCGCGGGCCTGCTCGGCGTGATCCTGCACGCCACGCTGGCGCCGGCGCAGATGGATAGCTGGGGCTGGCGCGTGCCGTTCCTGATCGGCTGCCTGATCGTGCCGTTCCTGTTCATCATCCGCCGCTCGCTCGAGGAAACCGAGGAGTTCCGCACGCGCAAGCATCGCCCGAGCGTGAACGAGATCTATCGTTCGATGCTCGACAACTGGGGCATCATCATCGCCGGCTGCATGATGGTGGTGATGACCACGGTGTCGTTCTACATGATCACCGCCTACACGCCGACCTTCGGCAAGACCGTGCTCAAGCTCGACGACGTGGACAACCTGATCGTCACGATGTGCGTCGGCCTGTCGAACTTCATCTGGCTGCCGCTGATGGGCGCAGTGTCCGACCGCATTGGCCGCAAGCCGCTGCTGGTGTTCTTCACGATCGCCACGCTGGTGACCGCCTACCCCGCCGTATCGTGGCTGGTGGCTGCCCCGTCGTTCGAACGCCTGCTGATGGTGGAACTGTGGCTCTCATTCCTGTACGGCAGCTATAACGGCGCAATGGTCGTCACGCTGACCGAAGTCATGCCGCCCGCCGTGCGCACCGCCGGCTTCTCGCTGGCATACAGCCTGGCCACGGCACTGTTCGGTGGTTTCACGCCGGCGATCTCGACCTACCTGATCCACGCCACGGGCAACAAGGCCGCGCCGGGCCTGTGGCTGATGTTCGCCGCTGCATGCGGTCTGGTCGCCACGATCATCATCTTCCGCACACGTCGCGAGCAGTCCGCGCTGAGCGCCGCATAACATCACACGGCACGCATCGCGCGTCACCTGACGCCACACGCCGCCTTCACATTCCTGCCGTATCGCATAGCAGGCAAGCGTGAAGGCGGCGTGACCCGTTTTAGATCCCCCTGAATTTCTACGGTGTCCCCGCCTTGCGCGTCCGTGCATGGCATACTCCCCCGTGCTTCGTCTCTCCCCCTAGGCGCTGCCTATCGGGCTGTTTGAGAATATCAATTGGCCGCAGCGCCTCCGACGACGCATAATCCCCTTTTGTTGCACTCGCACAAGTGACATTTCCATTGCATCAGGGAACTCGCCATGCGAATGCGCGCCTCATTCTGTTCAACCGTATCAGGAGAAGTGTATGAAGACCGTTGGTGACAAGCTCGAAGCCTTCCACGTCGTTGGCGTCAAGCCCGGTTTCAACAACCACGAAGAGAACGGCCAGTCGGCGTTTGAAGACATCACCGAAAAGTCGTTCGAAGGCAAGTGGAAGGTCATCTACTTCTACCCGAAGGACTTTACGTTCGTGTGCCCGACCGAAATCGTGGCCTTCGCCAAGCTGAACGGCGACTTCGCCGATCGTGACGCGATCGTGCTGGGTGGCTCGACCGACAACGAGTTCGTGAAGCTGGCATGGCGTCGCGAACACAAGGACCTGAACAAGCTGAACCAGTGGCAATTCGCCGACGTGACCGGTTCGCTGGTGGATCAACTGGGCGTGCGCGACCAGGCCGCCGGTGTTGCACTGCGCGCCACGTTCATCGTCGACCCGGACAACACGATCCAGCACGTTTCGGTGAACAACCTGAACGTCGGCCGTAACCCGGAAGAAGTCCTGCGTATCCTGGACGGCCTGCAAACGGACGAACTCTGCCCGTGCAACCGTGCAGTTGGCGGCGCCACGCTGTAATCGGCCTGCCTGCCAGTCGCCTCGAGCAAACTGGCGCATCAAGCGTGGAAGGGCCAGCGCCCTTTCACGTCGAAACCCGCCCCGCGCGGGTTTTTTGAGCCCTCGACGATAGGAGAAATAAATGGAATTCCTCAGCACGATCAAGAATTTGATCCCTGACTATGCAAAGGACATCCGTCTGAACGTGGACGGCACGATTGCACGCTCGTCGCTGGAAGGCAACGACGCGGTTGGCGTGGCGCTTGCGGCCGCTTTTGCCGCCAAGAGCAAGGTCCTGGTCGATGCCATCCGCAATGCGCACGTGCTGTCGCCGGAAGAAGTCAACGGCGCGCTGACGGCCGCCGCGCTGATGGGGATGAACAACCTCTGGTATCCCTACGTCGAGATGGCCGAGGACCCCGATCTGGCCAGCCAGCCTGCCGGCCTGCGCATGAACGCCTACGCCACCCATGGTGGCGTGGACAAGCGGCGCTTCGAGATGTACGCGCTGGCCGCATCGGTCATCGGCAAGTGCCATTTCTGCATCAAATCGCACTACCAGCTGCTGAAGACCGAGCAAGGCATGACTGCTCAGCAACTGCGCGATGTGGGCCGCATCGCTGCGGTGATCGGCGCTGCCGCGAATGTGATCGCTGCCGAGTAATCCGAAAGGTACGCGGGTGAATTACCTGCGTGACGGATACAAGCCGGCGCGCACCCTCACGGGTGCCGCCGGCTTTTCCTTTGCTGCGCGGCGAACGTGAATACGCACGCATCGTGGAAATGTCACACATCAGACATCGTTGTACCGATGCATTTGTGCACCGGACGGCCTACAATCCACCCAAGGCCACGTCATCGTTACCGCCATGAGCACCCTGCCTTCGCAAAATTCGCCTCGCTTCCGGTTTCGCCTGGCCGCGACCTACGACTGGGGCGACATCGCCGCCGTCACGCAACATGCCTACGGGCAATATGAGCTCGAAATCATGGAGGACTGTCGCGCGTCGTTCCAGCGCGGCATGCAGTCCGTGCTGGCCGCCAAGGACAACCCGGACATGGAGTGGTGGGTCGCGGAGACCGACCACGGCATCAGCGGCGCGGTGCTGTTCTGCCACCCCGACGCAACCGTGCCGGCCCTCGACGGCAGCATGGTCACGCTCACGCAGCCCGAGGCGCGGCTGCTATCGGTCAGCCCGCAGGCACGGGGACTTGGACTGGGGCACCGACTGATGCAGATCTGCATCCAGCGTGCGCGCGACATCGGGTCGAAGACGCTGGTCTGCCGCACCATGCCGGAAATGGCTTCCGCCAACCGCCTGTGCCAGCAGATGGGATTCGAGAAACGCACGGAAGCCGGCGCGCGTCACGGTGCCATGGCGCGGCTGATCGACTACGTCTATCCGATCACCGCAGAAGCGGCGGCAACTACAGCGCCGAAGGCCTGACGGCCAACAGCGCGTTTCAGACTTCAGGCGACAAAGCTCAGTCCTGGGCGTCGCCGTTGCGGCGGTAGATCAGTACCGCCGCCTGCGCCACAATCCCCTCCTCCTTTCCTTCGAAGCCCAGTTTTTCGTTGGTCTTCGCCTTCACGTTGCAGCGCGTGACGGGCAGGCCAAGATCTTCCGCGAGATTGGCCACCATGCCGCCGATATGCGGTGCCAGCTTGGGCTTCTGCGCGATGACCGTGGCGTCGACATTGCCGATCTCGTAACCCGCTTCGCGCACGCGGCGGGCCGCCTCACGCAGTAGTACCCGGCTGTCGGCGCCAGCGAAGTTCGGATCGGTATCGGGAAAGTGGCGACCAATATCGCCCAGTGCCGCGGCACCGAACAACGCATCTGTCACGGCGTGCAGCAGCGCGTCGGCATCGGAATGACCAAGCAGTCCGCGGTCGTGCGGAATGTCCACGCCACCGAGGATCAGCTTGCGGCCCGGCACCAGGGCGTGCACGTCATAGCCTTGGCCAATGCGGATATCGAACGGGTTCAATGCGGCTCCTTTGTCTGGATGGATCACGTTTGTCACGTGTTGGAAGTCGGTGTGCCAGTGCGCAACAGTACGTCCGCCAGCGCGAAATCCTCGGGGTACGTCACCTTGAAGTTGCGCAGCGAACCATTGACCAGGCGCGGATGCAGTCCAAGCCGCTCGATCGCGCTCGCCTCGTCGGTCACCACCGCGCCCGCGGCCAGCGCATCCTCCAGCGCATGGCGCAGCACGCCGATTCGGAACATCTGCGGTGTCTGGGCTTGCCACAGCCCTTCGCGCGGCACGGTAGCGCCGATGCGGGCAGCGGCGTCGGCACGCTTGAGCGTGTCCGGCACCGGCACGGCAAGAATGCCGCCGATCGGCTCGCTGGCAGCATCGTCGGACTCGACCGCGCGCACAAGTGTGTCGATCATCGCGGGCGTCAGGCCGGGCCGGGCCGCATCATGCACGAGCACCCAGTCGGTATCCACTGCGCCCATGGTCCCAAGATGATGGAGACCGGCGAGTACCGAGGCATGGCGGGAATCGCCGCCCACGAACGCCGTATCGAAGCGGAGCCCGGCAAAGGCGGCGGCGCCGAAACGGGACTCGAGCGGCATGTCGTCGGGGGCCAGCACCAGGGCAGTGGCGCTGATGGCATCGCAAGCGGAAAAGGCGGCCAGTGCATACCAAAGCATCGGCCGTCCGGCCACGGTCTGGTACTGCTTCTGGATGGGGCCTCCGGCACGACTGCCGGTACCGGCACAGGGAATCAGGGCAAAGCGGCGATCTGACACGGATTTGCGGGAAATGGAATATCGGAAACCGGCCGGCAAACCGGCCGGGGTGCATTCTATAATACGGCCCTCGCCCGCCGCCATCTGGCGCTGCCGATGCAGTGGGCATGAACCATGATCCTCGCCCGTGAACAGCCCGGGCCCCGCCCGTCACAGGGCAACAAGGGGCCCTCGCAAACGCCGGCGGGGTGTTGTCGTTTCAAGCGCCTCTGCTGCCAATGCCTGACAACCACGCCGCTTTTCCGTTCGCCAGCTTCCCCTTGATCAAACCGGGTCTGCGTCATGCCGTCAACGGCCTGACCGGTTCCGCCGACGCGCTCGCGGTTGCCGCCTATGCGCGGCAGCATCGCCGCAGCGCGCCGATGGTGGCCGTCGTCTGCGCCCATGCCGTCGATGCGCAGCGTCTGGCCGAAGAGATCCCCTGGTTCGCCCCGGAACTGCGCGTGCGTCTGCTGCCCGACTGGGAAACCCTGCCGTACGACAGCTTCTCGCCGCACCAGGACCTGGTCTCCGAGCGCCTGGCGACCCTGCACGACATCCAGGGTGGTCAGTGCGACGTGATGCTCGTGCCGGCGTCGACCGCCCTCTATCGGCTGGCGCCACCCGCGTTCCTGGCGGCCTACACGTTCTTCTTCAAGCAGGGGGCCAAGCTCGACGAAGCGGCCTTGAAGGCGCAATTCACGCTGGCCGGCTATGAGCACGTGAGCGCCGTGATGCGCCCCGGCGAATACAGCGTGCGCGGCGGCCTGATTGACCTGTATCCGATGGGGTCGGCCCTGCCGTACCGGATCGACCTGTTCGGCGACGAGATCGAGACCATCCGGGCATTCGATCCCGACTCGCAACGCAGCCTGTATCCGGTCAAGGAAGTCCGCCTGCTGCCCGGCCGCGAGTTCCCGCTCGATGAAACCGCGCGCACCGCCTTCCGGGGCCGCTGGCGCGAACTATTCGAGGGCGACCCGACCAAATCACCGATTTACAAGGACATCGGCAATGGCGTGCCGTCGGCCGGTATCGAGTACTACCTGCCGTTGTTCTTCGAGCAAAGCGCGACGCTGTTCGACTATCTGCCCGAGGGCACCCAGCTTGCCTTCTCGGGCAATGTGGACGAGGCCATTCGCCGCTTCTGGGCCGACACTACCCAGCGCTACAACTTCATGCGTCATGACCGCGAGCGGCCGCTGCTGCCGCCAGCGGACCTGTTCCTGTCGGAAGAACAGTTCTTCGTCGGCGCAAAGCCGCTGGCGCGACTGGTACTGCAGCGCGACGCCGCGCCTGCCGACGCGCCCGCCTTCGCCGGACACCTGCCCGATGTATCGGTCAATCGCCGCGCTGAAGATCCGCTGGTCAACCTGGAATCGCTGCTGCTCAACAAGGCCACGCGTGTGCTGATGTGCGCCGACTCCGCCGGCCGACGCGAGACGCTGTTGCAGTTGTTCGCGGAAAGCGGCTTGCGCCCGATGATCGTTGACGACTTCGCCGCCTTCCTGGCGGGGGATTCGCATTTCTCGATCGCGGTGGCACCGCTGCAGACCGGCTTCGCGCTGCCGTCGGCCCAGATGGCATTCGTAACCGAGGCCGAACTCTACGCCGGCACGGCACGCCGCTCGGGCCGGCGCAAGCAGGAACAGGCGAGTACCGTCGATGCGATGGTGCGCGATCTGGCCGAACTCAAGATCGGCGACCCCGTCGTGCATAGCGAGCATGGCATTGGCCGCTACCAGGGTCTGGTCACGCTGGACATGGGTCAGGGCGACGAGGAATTCCTGCACCTGGACTACGACAAAGGCAGCAAGCTTTATGTGCCCGTGCATCAGTTGCACGTGATTTCGCGCTATTCGGGCGCCGATCCGGAGACGGCCCCGCTGCATTCGCTGGGCACGGGCCAGTGGGACAAGGCCAAACGCCGCGCCGCGCAGCAGATCCGCGATACGGCCGCCGAACTGCTGAACCTGTACGCGCGCCGCGCCCTGCGCGAGGGCTTTGCCTTCCCGTTGCAGCCCAAGGACTACGAGGCGTTTGCCGAGAGCTTCGGCTTCGAGGAAACGCCTGACCAGGCCGCGGCCATCGCCGCCGTGATCGCCGACATGACGTCGGGCAAGCCGATGGACCGGCTGGTCTGCGGCGACGTCGGCTTCGGCAAGACCGAGGTCGCGCTGCGCGCGGCGTTCGTGGCGGTGCTGGGCGGCAAGCAGGTCGCCATGCTCGCGCCAACCACGCTGCTGGCCGAGCAGCATTTCCAGACGCTTTCCGACCGCTTTGCCGAATGGCCGGTGCGTATCGTCGAGTTGTCGCGTTTCAAGACGAAAAAGGAAATCGACGCTGCGATCAAGCAGATCAACGAAGGAACCGTCGATATCGTCATTGGCACGCACAAGCTGCTGTCCGACGAAGTGAAGTTCCAGCGCCTGGGGCTCGTGATCATCGACGAGGAACACCGCTTTGGCGTGCGCCAGAAGGAAGCGCTGAAGACACTGCGCGCCGAAGTCGACGTGCTGACGCTGACCGCCACGCCGATCCCGCGCACGCTGGGCATGGCTCTGGAAGGCCTGCGCGATTTTTCCGTGATCGCCACGGCGCCGCAGAAGCGACTGGCCATCAAGACCTTCGTCCGACGCGAAGAAGACGGCGTGATCCGCGAAGCCATCCTGCGCGAGTTGAAGCGCGGTGGTCAGGTCTACTTCCTGCACAACGAAGTGGAAACGATCGAGAACAAGCGCGCCAAGCTGGCCGAACTGGTGCCGGAAGCCCGTATCGCCGTGGCCCATGGCCAGATGCACGAGCGCGAACTCGAACGCGTGATGCGGGACTTCGTCTCGCGCCGCGACAACATCCTGCTCTGCACGACGATTATCGAAACCGGCATCGACGTGCCGACAGCCAACACCATCCTGATTCATCGCGCCGACAAGTTCGGTCTGGCCCAGCTTCATCAGTTGCGCGGCCGCGTGGGTCGTTCGCACCACCAGGCCTATGCATATCTGCTCGTGCATGATGTCGAGGGGCTGACGCGCCAGGCGCAACGCCGGCTCGAAGCCATCCAGCAGATGGAGGAACTGGGTTCCGGCTTCTATCTGGCCATGCACGATCTGGAAATCCGTGGCGCCGGCGAAGTGCTGGGCGACAAGCAGTCAGGCGAAATCCACGAAATCGGATTCCAGCTTTACACGGACATGCTCAATGCCGCCGTGAAATCGCTGAAGGCCGGCAAGGAGCCGGACCTGATGGCACCGCTGGCCGCCACGACAGAGATCAACCTCGGCACGCCTGCCCTGCTGCCGAATGATTACTGCGCGGATGTCCACGAACGCCTGTCGATCTACAAGCGCCTGGCCAACTGCGAGGCCGGCGAGCGCGTCGACGACATCCAGGAGGAGCTGATTGACCGCTTCGGCCGGCTGCCCTCGCAGGCGCAGGCACTGATCGAGACGCACCGGCTGCGTATCGCCGCGGCGCCGCTGGGCGTGCGCAAGATCGACGCAGGCGAAGCCACGGTCAGCATGCAGTTCGTGCCGAATCCACCGATCGACGCCATCCGCATCATCGACCTCGTACAAAAGAATCGGCATATCAAGCTGGCCGGCCAGGACAAGCTGCGCATCGAGGCAAAGATGCCCGACGTAGCTACCCGCGCGCAAACCATCAAGCACACGCTGCGCCAGTTGGCCTGATGCCGGGCCAGGTGTACGATCAAACCCCCAATGAATCAGACGTTCCAACGCCCCATGCCAGCCCAACCCGACAACCGATCCGCCGCCACCAATGCCCCCGCGCGTGGCAGCGCGCTCGAATGGACCGAGCGCCTGGTATCGATGGATACCACTTCCCGCCATTCGAATCTGGGCCTGATCGAATCCGTGCGCGACCACTTCCTGGCCAAGGGCCTGCGCCCGCATCTGAGCTACAACCCGCAGGGCGACAAGGCCAACCTGTTCGTGACGATTCCCGCAGCCGATGGCGCCACCAATGGCGGCATCGTGCTGTCCGGGCACACGGACGTGGTGCCCGTCGACGGGCAGAACTGGAGCACCGACCCGTTCAAGCCGGTGGTACGCGACGGCAAGCTCTACGGTCGCGGCACCTGTGACATGAAGGGGTTCATCGGCACGAGCCTGGCGCTGCTGCCGACCATCCTTGATGCCAGGCTGCGCGAGCCGGTCCACTACGCGCTGTCGTTCGACGAAGAGATCGGCTGCATGGGCGCCCCGTACCTGCTGGCCGAGCTGCGTGACCGTGGCGTGCGCCCTTCGGGCTGCATCGTCGGCGAGCCGACCAGCATGCGCGTGATCGTGGCGCACAAGGGCATCAATGCCTACCGGTGCTGCGTTAAGGGCCAGGCAGCGCACTCGTCGCTGACCCCGAAGGGCGTCAATGCGATCGAGTACGCCGCGCGCCTGATCTGTTTCATTCGCGATATCGCCGACGAGTTCAAGGCCAATGGCCCTTACGATCAGGCCTTCGATGTGCCGTTTACGACCGCTTCGACCGGCACGATCCAGGGCGGCATCGCGCTGAACACCATTCCCGCCGAGTGCGAATTCGTCTTCGAATTTCGGAATCTTCCTGGCGTGGATCCGGAAGCGATCCTGGCGCGCATCCAGGCCCACGCGAACGATGTGTTGTTGCCGAAGATGCGCAACGAGCATCCGGATGCTGGCATGGCTATCAGCAAGATCGCCGCCGCGCCTTCGCTCGATGCCGCCGAGACCGATGCCATCACCCAGCTCGTGCGCGCGCTGACCGCCGACCGCGATACCAACAAGGTGGCCTACGGCACCGAGGCTGGCCTGTTCCAGCGCGCGGGCATTCCGGCCGTGGTGTGCGGCCCCGGCGATATCCAGCAGGCGCACAAGCCCGACGAGTTCGTCTCGCTGGATCAGCTCACCGCGTGCGAGAGCTTTCTGCACAAGGTGGTGGATAGCCTGCGCGTCGCCTGATTCAGCCCCGGGAAAGCGGGGTCAAGAATAGGGTCACAAGCGTCGGCCCGCAAAAAGAAAAACCCGCGGCACCGGGAGGTGCAGCGGGTTAAGTTTCCATTCCGGAAACGGGTAGACAAGTCATGAAGAGCGCCCCCGCATCTCCATGACGGTTTGAATAGTAGCCACCGAATCGCCCCCTCGGCTTGACGCAAGTCAAGCGCCAGACAATGGCGAAGCTGGTGTCACAGATTCGTACAATCCTCCTCCTACCTGCCCGCTTCAGGGCCTGACGGTGTCGCCCAGCACCACACCCTCGCGCCGTGGATCGGTACCGCCTTCCAGCCGGTCGACATCCCCCGTCCGGGTACGCAGTATCGTGTTCACGCCACTTGGCTGGTGTGCATAAGCAGCTTTCGTGATGCCGAAAGCGTGGGGATTTGAGCAAGAACGGTGATGGACGCTGGAGGGGTTCCCTCAGGGAGCGTGCATGCACGCGCCTGAGGGAAGATGTCGCCTTTATTGTGTCGAGCAATGAAGGAGACCTCAGCAGTGTGCCATGCCTTGCTACAAACGCCAGCGTTTTTTGCCCTGTTGCGCCGGATCGACGAAGACTTGATGAAGGTGGCGCGAGACAGGGGCTGCTGCCATTGCGGCTCTGTGCTGCACAGTGCCAACTATCCGCGTAAGCCGCGCGGATGCCCACCGGCAGCACACCCGGACTGCAATACGCGCCTGAGCCTGTGCTGTGCCGGATGCCGCAAACGCATGACGCCCGATTCGGTGCGCTTTCTCGGCCGGCGTGTCTGGCTGGCCATTGTCCTGGTACTGCGATCGAGCCGTGCCACTGGCGCCTGCCTGGACGGCCTGCCGGCGATCAGTTGGGCCACGCTCAAGCGCTGGCGTCAGTGGTGGACCGAGACCTTCCCCAAGACCCCCGTCGGTCGGTGGCTGCGTGGCCTCATCCCGCCAACGCCCGAGCCGTTCATCTATCCCGACTGCCTGCTGCAATCGGTCGAGCACGACAGCGAAGACGAGCGTCTGGCCGCGGTGTTGCTTCTGCTGCTGGGCCCGGCCTGACCACGCTGGCTGAGGGATGCGCCAGATAGGGGAATCTCCCGCAGAACATGTCGATGGCGGGTCACCCGCACTGCCCGTAGCCTGCTCCCGTTATCCCCCCAACGGAGAGTCATGTCACTATCGATTGATCATCGCAACCGATGGGCGCGCTTGCGCTTCTCGGTCATTGGCCCTTTGCTGGCTTCGCCGCCTGCCAAAGGAGAATTGCAGCAAGCGTTCCAGGCACTGGCCGCCAAGGTCTGGCGGCACCCCATCACCGGCGCCGACGTTCAGTTCGGCGCGTCTTCCATCGAACGCTGGTATTACCGGGCCCGTCACGTCCAGGATCCGGTCGATCAACTCAAGAACCGACTGCGCGACGATTGCGGCCACTTCGTCAGTCTGAGCCCAGCCATCATCGAAGCGCTGGTCGAGCAGTACCGTCAGCACCCCGGCTGGACCATGCAGTTGCATTACGACAACCTGCGCGTCGCGACCAAGGATGGCCCGGACACGCTGCCGTCCTACACCACGGTGTGCCGGTATCTGAAGGCGCAGGGTCTGGTGCGCAAGCCAACCCCGCGCTCGAGCACGGATGGGGCCATCGCTGCTGCGGCTCGCCGCGAGGCACGCGAGGTGCGTAGCTACGAGGTCGACCACGTGGCCGCGCTCTGGCACCTGGACTTCCACCATGGTTCGCGCAAGGTGCTCACCCCCGATGGGCAGTGGCACAAGCCGCTGCTGCTCTGCATTATGGACGACCATTCGCGGCTGGTCTGCCACCTGCAGTGGTTCCTCGACGAGACCACTGCCTCGCTGGTGCACGGCGTCTCGCAGGCGATCATGAAGCGAGGGCTGCCGCGGGCCATCATGACCGATAACGGCGCAGCCATGATGGCCGACGAGTTCGTCGAGGGGCTGGCCAGTCTGGGCATCCTGCACCAGACTACCTTGCCCTACAGCCCATACCAGAATGCCAAGCAGGAACGCTTCTGGGGACAGCTCGAGTCCCGGCTGATGGCCATGCTCGAAGGTGAGTCGCACCTCACCCTGGAGCAATTGAACCTCGCCACGCAGGCCTGGGTCGAGCAGGAATACCACCACAAGGAACACGCCGAACTCGAGGCGACGCCTCTGCAGCGCTACCTGTCCTGTGCCGACGTCTCGCGCCCCAGTCCCGAGGCGCTGGCCTTGCGCCGGGCCTTCCGTATCCGCCAGCATCGCCGCCAGCGCAGAACCGACGGCACCTTCACGTTGGACGGCGTGCGCTTCGAGATCCCCGGCGCTTACCGCCACCTCGAGCAAGTCTGCCTGAGCTACGCGCGCTGGGATCTCTCCCAAGTCGACCTGATCGATGCGCGCATCGGCGCGATCCTGGCCGCCGTGTTCCCGCTGGACAAGTCTGCCAATGCCGACGCACGGCGCGCGCATCTCACGGCCAAGGGTGCCTCGCCTGCTAACGAGGAACCCGCGCAGGCTGGCACTGCGCCGCTGCTGCGTCAGTTGCTCGCCGAACACGCCGCCACCGGCCTGCCGCCGGCCTATCTCCCACCCGCACCCACCAAGCTATGAATCAACCCAACCTGCTGGCCTTGTACGGTCTGAAGTTCAACCCCTTCGCCCAGGACATCCCCGTCGAGGCCGTGTTCGTGCCACCCAAGCTCGATCACTTCTGCTGGCGCATTGAGAACGGTATGGCCCGCGAAGGCGGCTTCGCCATGGTGCATGGCGACCCCGGTTGCGGCAAGAGCGTCACGCTGCGCCTGCTCCATCAGCGCCTCATGCGCGTCCCCGATCTGATGGTCGGCTCGATCGCTCACCCACAGAGCAATCTGGCGGACTTCTATCGCGAGCTCAGCGACATCTTTACCGTACCGCTCAAGCCCCACAATCGCTGGGGCGGCTTCAAGGCGCTGCGCGAGCGCTGGCTCACCCACATGGAGGCCAGCCGCCGCCGCTGCGTGCTGCTCATCGATGAAGCCCAGGAGATGGCGGTGCCAGCCCTCTCGGAACTGCGCCTGCTCGCACAGGCACGCTTCGACTCGCAATTGCTGCTGTGCGTGGTGCTTGCCGGCGACGCTCGCCTGCCGGAGAAGTTCAGCCGCGAGGACCTGATCCCGCTGGGCAGCCGCATCCGCTGCCGTCTGGCGCTGGAGAGTGCGAGCATCGACGAGCTGCAGGCCTGCCTGGACCACTTGCTGGCCGCCGCCGGCAACGCCACCCTGATGACCATGCCATTGCGCCAGACCCTGTGTGAGCACGCCGCCGGCAATTACCGCATCCTGATGAACCTGGCGGGCGAGCTTCTGGCCCAGGCCGCGCAGCGGGAGCTACCGCAGATCGACGAGAAGCTCTATCTGGAAACCTACAGCGCAACCCTGAACCGCCGCGCCAGGCGGTGAGTGGCGCCGTTGGCCATCGCCGCCACGTCCATCAACACAACGACGACATCACCATGACCTTCCACCAGCCATCCGGCATCGCCCAGGGGCTGCCCCTGCTCATTGATGCCAACTGGACGCCCGCGCAGGCCTGGGCTGTGATCGAATTGCTCGACGATCTGCGCGACCGTCTGCATGCTCACTATCAATTGGCCTTGGCCCAGTGGCTGGCCGAAGATCGGCAGGAGCATCCTGATGGCCTTGGCGATCTCGCAGATAACGACTTCTGATCCAGTAACAAGGGGCCCGCCGGGCCCCTTGTTACATCAGTGCCGCTGCTCCGCATCCGGTCCACCGCGATAGATCGCCACGTCCATCAGCGTTGCCCGACGGCACGCAACATTGGTGATGGACGGTGCCGCAGCCGACCATCAATTACCGTGCTCGCGCATCCATCGAATCTCGTGCTCACGCACA